>NZ_AGVX02000069.1 GCF_000239155.1 Actinoalloteichus spitiensis RMV-1378 | reverse complement strand
GAGCCGGGGAGGCCCCCGGCTCCGGGGCACCGGGACCAGCCCCCTCCACGCCCTCTCGCCGGTCGCGGAGCAGATCCACCCGGCACCGGGCCAGGTCAGGCCCCAGGGTTGTCGCCACCAGCTCGACGGCGTACCGGCGCTGCCCCTCGACGTCGTAGTCACGGGTATGAAGGCGGCCCTGGGCCACCACCGGATCGCCCTTGCGCAACGCGGCCGTGACGTTCTCGGCCAGCTGGCGCCAACACCGCACGGTGAGGAACAGGCGGTCCCCGTCGACCCACCGCCCGGCACCCCGGTCGTACCGGCGCTCGTTGCTGGCCACGCGGAAGCTCGCCGAGGCGTGCCCCTCCCGCGTCTGGCCGGCCCGAACCTCGCTGATCAGGGTTCCCACCACGGTCGTCATCGTCTCGTGCACTGTCATCAGCCTTTCCGGTGATCGGAGGAGGGTTCGGCACGCACCGGCGCGGCGCTCCCGCAGCGGGTCCGCCTCACCGCCGCGAACGCTGCCGGGCCGCCCGCCTCCCCCGTGTTCGGTTTCCGGAAGCCAGGCTGGCCCACCGAGGGGGCCGCCGGCAGCTCACCGGCAACCGTCCTGTGGACAACCGAGGGCCTGTGCACAACCCGGGGGAAACCGACACTTTCCACTCGGAAGGGCGTACGCCGGGAGGACCGGGCCCAGCTCGGCACCAGCACGACCTGCGCGGTCAGCCCGCGCGCCCGCGCCAGGACCGCGCGACCGGGTCGCCAGAACGCCCCACCGGTCAGCCCGCCCGTCCGCGCGCGGCGAGCACGGGGTCCGAGGCCGGGCGGCCCAGGGGTGGGCCGAAGCGGCGCCGGCTACTTCCCAGGGCCGTTGAGGTCGCGGAGCATCCGGTTGTAGGCGGCCAGGTCGGCATCCCCGTCGGACTCGGCCCGCCGGTCGGAACGAGCGGCGTCCCTGGCGTCGCTGCGCGCCCACTGGACGAGCAGGGCCACGATCACCACCAGGACCGGGACCTCCCCGCTGGCCCAGGACAACCCACCGCCGAGTCGCTGGTCCTCCAACAGGTCGGACACCCACGGCAGGGACAACCCCCGGTAGAAGGACTCCCCGATGATGGTGCTGGACCCCATGAGGATGATGCCGAAGAACGCGTGGAAGGGCATCGACGCGAACATCAGACCGAGCCGCCCCATCGGCGCCAACCGGTGCGGCGCGGGGTCCACCCCGATCACCAGCCAGTAGAACAGGTAGCCGGTCACCAGGAAGTGGGCGTTCATGGCCAGGTGCGCCCAGTGCTGGTCCAGGGCCACGTCGAACAACCCCGAGAAGTAGAGGCCGTAGAAGGACCCGACGAACAGGACCAGCGCGACCAGCGGGTGGGCCAGCACCCGGGTCACCGGCGACTGCACGGCCGCCAGCAGCCACTCCCTCGGCCCCGGCGCGCCGTCCTTCCCGGCGGTGGGCAGGGCGCGCAGCGCCAAGGTCACCGCACCGCCCAGGGCCAACAGGATGGGGGCGAGCATCGCCAGCATCATGTGGGCACCCATGTGGGCGCTGAACATCGCCGGCGAGTACTTGCCGAGACCGGAACTGGTGGCGATCAGCACCGTGGCACAGCCACCCAACCAGGCGACCGTCCGCCCGACCGGCCAGGCGTCGCCCCGCCGCCGCAACCGGCGGACACCCGCCAGGTACAACCCGGCCAGGACCAGGGACAACGTCCCGTACACCAGGTCGAAACGCCAGTCCAACACCATCCGCCCGAAGGTGAACGGCCCGTCGAGCTCGAAGCCCAGCACCAGCTCCATCGCGCTGATCTCGGTGTTGGCCACCTCCCTGGGCGGCGGAGTCCGTCCCAGACCGACGGCCAGACCCACCGTGACCAGCATAAACAGGATCTCCACCGCGCCGAGGCGGATCAGCGGCCTTGCGGAGCCGGTGCGCTCGATCTCGGCGACCGACCGCTCCCGTTGCAGGTAGCCGAAGACGAGGAGCAGCAGGATGGCCACGGCCTTGGCCACCACCAGCTGACCGTAGGTGCTGGTCAGCAACTCGTCGGGGCGGAGGCGGGACAGGGCGTTCACCACGCCGGAGACGCCCATGGCGATCCAGCAGACCAGGGCGAGCCGGGAGAACCGTCGAGCCGCCAGACCGAGGTGACGGCCGCCTCGCAGGGCGTGCGTGACCAGGGCGATCAGGCCGCCCACCCACAGCATCGTGCCGAACAGGTGGAACAGGAGGCTGTTGGTGGCGACGTCGTGCGCGCCTCCGCTGGCGGAGTGCCCCGTCATCGCCACCGGGAGGAGAGCGGCCAACGACAGGAAGAACCAGGCGACGGCCCACGACCACGTGAGCACCACCCGGCAGGCGACCGCGACCGCCAGCGCGAGACCAGCGGTCCACGCCCAGGCCCGCGCCTGCTCCAGCTGACCCAGCAGCTCGCCGAACATCTCCCAGTCCAGGACCCGCGCCAGCGGCCACCCGACCGCGTCCGCGAGGCTGAGGGGCACGGTGACCGCCGCGCCGAGCGCCCACGCGGCGGCGGCCCAGCTCGCGATGCGCACCGCCGCGAACCCGTCGGCGGCGAGCTCCCCGGAGCGCTGCGGAGGGGTGAGGAACGCGGCGAGCAGCAACGACCCGATGGTGACCGCGGCACCGACCTCCGCCACGACACGGGCCACGGGCAACCCGTACCGGACCACGTCCCCGGGATCGGGCAGGCCGAGCGCCAGGTAGGTGTCGGTCGCGGACAGCATCAGGACGAGGGCCGCGACCAGCGCGGCGAGCACCGTACCCGGCAGGACGACCGCGAGGACGCCGACGGCGGAGCGCCGAGCCGGTTCCTTCCGGTCGGCCTCGACCCGTTCCGTGGTGAGTGTGGGGGACACGGCGCGAGCCTAGGACAGATGCCCCCGGCTCGGTCCGGCCGTCCTTACGGCCACGTGCGGTTTCCCGGCGACGGCACCGGAGTCAGCCGCCCGGGAGTGAATCGCCGTGACCAAGAGCACACGGACACGGCATCAGGTGGCAACCCATCCGGGTTTCGGCTGGTAAAACGATCTCCACCTGGCCAGCCCAGGAGCCGGTCAGCCGGGCGGTGACCACTAGGCTTCCCCCGGCTCACGCGGGGAAGGTGTGCGGTCGTCATCGGTTAGGTACCGGCTCGGCAACGGTCCACCGCTGAAGCTGAACACCGACTTCACACCGGTTAACCTGTCCGCGCGTTTGGCGCACGCCTCCGTAGCTCAGTGGATAGAGCGAGGGACTTCTAATCCCGAGGTCGCAGGTTCGAATCCTGCCGGGGGCACCACCACGTCGTCGTTCACCGCGGCGTTCTCACTCGATCCGCCCCGTTTCCGCCGGTCCCCAGCGGGCGAGGGCGATCGCCCTGGCCGGGAGGAACGGAACTGCGGTCCGGGAGACGACTCACGATGAGGCATTCCGGGAAGGCCCGGTCGGCGAGGCGGCGGTGCTCGGGTAGGACTAGCGGGCGTCGCCCGCCGGGGACCGGGCGGCCATCGGGGTGGGCGCGGACCTCGTCGTACCCGGCCTCGCTCACCCTGTGCGCGGCTCGGAGACCGCGACTCCGAGGCGGTGCGTCCTTACCCGCTGGGTCCCGAGCAGGGCCGGTGGCAACGGCCCCGGCATGGTGGGTCGGTGGGAGTTCCTCGTCGGACGAGGCGGTCCGCGTTCGACACCGTGCGTCCTCGGTCGCGGACCCGCTCGGCGGGCCGCACCCCTCGGAGCGGGGCGCTCCTGGTCCGTCCAGGCCGCCCTCGAGTCGCGACCCGTCACGACGAGCCGGTGCGCCCGCCGAGGTCGCCGGTGCCCACGAGGAGGGACCGGGGGACACCAACCCCGGCCGGGAACGTGGTGACCGGATCCGAGGGCGACGCACGCGGTCACGGCGCGACGATCAGCGCCTGCGGTGCGGCCGCCTTCATGCGGGTGTTCAACCAGGACAGTTGACGGGAGGTCTGCCCGCTGGCGCTCCGCGCGATGGACAGCAGCTCGTGGTCCCGCAACCCCTGGGCCGCCTGGTTGATCACGGTCCAGGTGGTCAGGACAAGAGTGCCCAGGACGTGCAGGTCCTGGAGGTCGCGGAGCAGGCCGACCGGCCCGGAGCGGACCTCGGCGAGCCCGGCGGCGTGGAGGCGGTCGGGTTCCTCGACGTCGCCCCCGTGCCGCTCGCCGTAACGGCGGGCGACGGGCTCGAGCTGGCGCACGTGGTCGTCGCTGAACCCGGCGAGGGTGCGACAGGTGAAGAGCACGTCGGGGTGGCGGGCGTGGCCCTCCCCGACGACGCGGAGGGACTCGGCGAGGGTCCGCTCGGACCGGTGGGCCAGCCCCACGTAGGTGGCGAGGTGCATCATCGGCCTCCGGTCCCGCCGGCCGCGTCCACCGCCGGGTCGTCCGGGTAGCCCGGGGTGTCCGTCAGCCGCGTGGTGGTCGGCGCCCCGCCGGACGTCCCCGGAACGCCACCGCCGACCGGCGCGGACGCCGCCGTGGTGGGCGCCGGCGCGGGGCCGTCACCGCCGCGAACCCGGACGACGCGGCAGGCCGCCGTCTTGAAGTAGGGCTGCTTGGACACCGGATCCCACACGGTCATGGTCAGTTCGTTGGCCTGCCGGTGCTGGTGCTCGGGATCGGCGTCGTCGAGGTCCCAGGAGCCGTAGTGGAAGGGCGCGAACACCGTTCCCGGTCTCACCCGCCCGACCCGGGCCCTGACCTCGATGGCGCCTCTCGGCGATTCCACCCGGACCACGTCGCCCTCGCTGACTCCCAGCCGGGCGGCGTCGACCTCGGACAGCTCGACCCAGGCGTCGGGTGCCGCCGCCCGGAGCGAGGGGGACCGGCCGGTCTTGGTCCGGGTGTGGAACTGGTAGACGGTCCGGCCGGTGGTGTAGAGCATCGGGTACTCCGGTCCTGGTTCCTCGTGCGGCGGGGTGTGGTGCGCTCCCTTGAGGAACGCGCGACCGTCGGGGCGCATCGCCCGGTGTTCCTGCTCGGTGACGACCGCGCCGGTGAGCAGGTCGTGGCCGTAGGTCTCGCACTCGTCGGTGCGGGTGGGGAACACCCCGTCGTGGTAGAGCCGGTCCGTTCCGTCGGGGGCGTGCTCGGTGACCGGCCACGGGATCCCGGTGGGCCCTCGCAGCCTGGCGTAGGTCAGTCCCGTGTAGTCCACGGGTCGACCTCGGCTCGCCTCCCGCCAGGCGTCGAAGACCTCCTCGGGCTCCCGCCAAGGGACGAGCGGCGCGCCGTCCCTGTCGCGGAAGTCCATGGCGTCGGCGTACATCAGGAAGATCTCCAGGTCGCTCCTCGCCTCACCGGGGGGTTCGACGGCCTTCTCGGACAGGTGCACGACCCGGTTGGTGTTGGTGAACGTTCCCGTCTTCTCGCCCCAGCCGGCGGCGGGCAGCACCACGTCGGCCAGCCGCGCGGTCTCGGTGAGGAAGAGGTCCTGCACGACCACGAAGCACTGGTCACCGCCCAGGATCCGGCGGATGCGCGCCGACTCGGGCATGGACACGGCCGGATTGGTTCCCACGACCCACAACAGCCCGATGCTGCCCTCCTCGGCGTAGCCGAAGATCTGCATGGCGTGGGTGGGTGGCGCCCAGTGCGGAATGGTCAACGGGTCGACGTTCCACAGCTCCGCCAACTCCCCCACGTGGCGCGGGTTCTCCCAGTTGCGGAATCCGGGCAGGTCGCCGTCCGCGCCGCACTCCCGGTTGTTCTGGGCGGTGGGCTGGCCGTTCATCTGGAGGACACCGGACCCGGGTCGACCGATCAGGCCGCGCAACAGGTGGAGGTTGTGCACGGCCACGGCCGAGGCGGTGGCCTGGTGGGACTGGTAGAAGCCCTGGAGGACGGTCGACAGGACGTCGCGGCTCTCCCCGAAGATCCGGGCCGCCCTGCGCAGGTCGTCGGCGTCGACCCCGCAGGTCCGCGCGACCACCTCCGGGGTGTAGGGCTCGACGATTCCGCGCAGTTCCTCGACGCCCAGGGTGTGGTCTCGGACCCACCGCTCGTCGACCCAGCCGTTGGCGAACAGTTCGCGGGTGAGCCCGTTCATCAACGCGAGGTTCGTGCCGACCCGGGGTGCGAGGTGGACCCCGCCGGTGCGTTCCGCCTCCACTGCCACCGGGGTGCGCCTCGGGTCCACGCAGACCACCACCGGCGGGTCCGGTGATCGGGTGCGGTCCAGCACCCGCATCCACAGCACGGTCTGCGTCTCGGCCATGTTGTGGCCGTAGAGGAAGAGCGCGTCGCAGTGTTCGACGTCGGTGTAGGAACCGGGCTGCCCGTCAGCGCCGAAGGACTCCTTGAAGGCTGCCGCGCTGGTCGCGGTGCACAACCGGGTGTTCCCGTCCATGTGCGGCGTTCCCAGCCCGGCCTTGCCGATGACCCCGAGGACGTAGTACTCCTCGGCGAACAGCTGGCCGGTGCTGTAGAAACCGTGGGTCAGCGGCCCCTTCTCCGCCAGCAACCGGCGTGAGACCTCCACGACCCGACCCATCGCGGTGTCCCAGTCGGTCTCGACCAGCTGCCCCGCCTCCCGCACCAGGGGGCGGGTCAGCCGGTCGGGGGACGACGCCCACGGGGTGCTGCCGTAGAGGCCCTTCGGTCCGAGCCGGCCGTGGTTGACCACGTCGGTCGCCCGCCCCCGCACCCCCACCATCCGGCCGTCCTTCACCGCGATGTCGCAGCCGCACCCGTTGCTGCACAGCACGCAGGCGCTGGGGACCCACCGGTCCACCTCGTCCTCGGACAGACCGTCGGCCAGGTACTCGTCCACCCTGGCCGGCCAGACCGTCCCCTTGCCGTGCGGGGTGCGCGGCCCCCAGACGTCGGCGATCCGATCCATGTGCCCCACTGTGCTCCCCACCAGGGCGGTCCGCAGGTCGAGACGGGCACGGCGTGCCCGGCTGGACCTGGGTTCGGTACCGAGCCGGATCCGCGTTCGTGGGGGCCGGTTGGTCGTGCTGGTCAGGCGGGCGGCTGAGGCGCGAGCCGGTGCCGGCGGCCCCCGCGACATCAGCTCCTCGGCCCACCGCGCTCGGTCACCCGCCTCCGCTCCGCCGCCCGGACCACGGCGACCGCGACCACCATGGCGACGAGGAGCACGGCTGTCCCGAACCACACCATCCACGGGTGCACGGAGAGGCCGGCGCCGTCGACCCCGGGGGTTCGACCGCCGTCCCGTCCGGTGACCACCACCGCCAGCACCACGAGGATCGACGCGGACACCGCCAGCAGGGCCACCGCCCGCCGCCCGACGGCCAGCCAGCCGGCCAGGCGGCGGAGGCGTTCGGACCTGCGGGCCGGGGCGAGCAGCCTGACCAGCAGCAGGACGGCCACGGGTATCTGGAGCAGCCACAGCGTCGTCCTCGGCCACCCGTCGAACCACACGTTCGTGCCGTACAGCAGGGTGTGCCAGGCGCTGAGGACGTAGACGACGATGACGAAGCGGTGCAGTGCCCGCCACGTCCTCCCGCCCGTGCGGTGCCGGAGGTAGAAGGCGATGCTGAGCGGGATGGCCAGGTAGAACGCCAGCAACCCGAGCAGGATCGCGACCCGTCCGGTGCCGGAGGAGTAGCCGCCGGGCACGAAGGCCTCGACGAACGCGTTCCACGTGCGGCCGACCCAGCCGCCCCCAGGCTCCCTGGTGCGCACGAGTTCGGTGAAGAAGAGGAAGGCGTGCGCGAACATCAGGCCGATGGTGGTGAGGCTGGTCGCGCGGTGCCACCGTTCGATCCGGGCGGGCGGCACCGGGAGCCAGCGGGGTGGTCGGGCGGAGCGCACCAGGCCCAGCATCGTCGTCATCCAGGCCCACAGCAGCGCTGACCAGCCGAAGGCCTGGCAGAGCCAGTACATCCAGTAGGCGTTGGCGTCGGCGAGGTAGGGCATCACCTCGAGCGTGGCCGAGACGCCGGTCCGCACCCGGTGGTGCAGGAACGCGAAGATCGCCCCGGTCAGCAGCAGAGCCGCGACCGCGTCCGGTACGGCGGCCCGCAGGTCCGCCAGCGGCTCGGAAGGCCGCCGCCCAGTGTCGTCGGTCGTTGTCGTCGAGACCATCGCGCCCTCCCGGTCGTCCCCCACGTACACAGTCGGACGGGGAGCCGGGAAAGTTCCAGGGAACTCGCACCTCCGGGCCGAGGACGGCCAGGCCGGCCACCTGCTGGGGCGTGGACGCCGAGCGCACCCACCGCCGCTGGTTCGCGCCGCGGTCGTCACGCACTCCCGGGGAGTGCGCCGTGCGCCTCCCCGGCGGGAACGGCAGTGGCGCCGGGCACTCCTACCGCCGCCGGGCTTGACCTTCTGGTTACCGCAGGGTCCACGCTCCTGGTGTGTTGTCCATCAGCGATTTCAGCCAGGTGTGCCAACTTCCGGCACAGACCCTGCGCTTCTACCACTCCGAGGGCCTGGTCGTGCCGGCGGAGGTCGACCCCAGGACCGGGTACCGCCGCTACACCTTCGACCAGGTGGAAAGGGCGCTGCTCGTGGCGACGTTGCGCCGGGCCGGGCTGGCCGTCCGCCTCGTCCGGCACGCCCTGGCGCACCCTGAGGACACGCCGGAACTGTTGCGGAACCACCGGGAGGCGATCCGCCGCCAGCGTCAGGCCGAGGACGCCGCGCTCGACGACGCTCGCGTGTTCGTCGACGCGTGGCCGCAGGTGCGGGAACAGGCGACACCGGCAACGTTCGCGCTGTCCGCCGCCGTCCCCGCCCGAGCCGCGGAGCGCGGCGAGACCCACGAGGCGTGGTACGACTGGGACGAGCTCAACGAGGCGGTCTGGGAGGTCGTCAACCGACTCGCGTCGCTGGCCGACGGCCTGGGCGCACGGGTATCGGGGGCGCCCTGGCGGTGCTCGGCGATCGAGACCCGGGAGCAGCGGCGGCGCTACCACACCCCGGAAGGTCCGCACTGGCTGGTGAAGGTCCCGGTGGATCTCGAGGAGGTGCCGCCGGAACGGCTGCCCGACGGGGTCACGCACGAACTGTTCGAGACCCGCACGGAGATGTCGATCGAGATGCCCGGTGAGGACTCCGCCGCCAAGTACGCGGCGGCGCTGTCCCGACTCATGGCCCACCCGCTCGACAACGCCTTCCTCGACGTGGCGCGGATGCGTCACATCCTGCGCCCTGGCGGGGTGGAGACGGCGATGGCCGTCATCGCGCTCGACGAGTACGAGGACCCGTTCTGTTCCTGACGGGTCACCGCCTGGGACCACCGGCCGGGACGCGACGACCGCCCCGACGGCGAGCTCGACGAGGCATTGGTGGCCGGTGCCGCTGACGAGCTCGCCCCGGTGGGACGGGGCGTTCACCACGCCGAGGACGGAGCTCCATGGAGGCGGCGGGGGCGGGGGCCCGGATCCCGACGCGGCGGCTCCTCTCCACGCTCTCGGCGACCGACCGCCAGTCGCGCGGG
>NZ_AGVX02000070.1 GCF_000239155.1 Actinoalloteichus spitiensis RMV-1378 | reverse complement strand
GGGCCCCGCGCCGGCTCGTGTTCTGGCCCTCGGGGGCCGCCACCACGGCGGGGCCCGCTGGCGGTTCGCCGGGTTCAGACGCCCGCGACATCGGCCGCCGCCCTCGTCGTCGCGCCGGCTCCGTCCGCCCCGCCGCCGCCAGCCGGTCCCGGTTCGGCCAGGGTCTCGGCCGTGGCGATCGCGGAGAGGACGGCACCGGCCTTGTTCAGGCACTCGTTGTCCTCGGCCTCCGGGTCGGAGTCGGCGACGATGCCACCCCCGGCCTGCACGTAGGCGACGCCCTCCCGGATCAACGCGGTGCGGATCGCGATGGCGGTGTCGGCGTCACCGGCGAAGTCGAGGTAGCCCACCACCCCCCCGTACAGCCCCCGGCGAGTCGGCTCCAGCTCCTCGATGATTTCCATCGCCCTGGGCTTGGGAGCGCCGGACAGCGTCCCCGCGGGGAAGCAGGCGGCGACGGCGTCGAAGGCCGTCCGGCCCTCGGCGAGTTCGCCGCGCACCGTGGAGACGATGTGCATGACGTGGCTGTAGCGCTCGATGCGGAAGAAGTCGACCACGTGCACGCTGCCCGGGCGGCACACCCGGCCGAGGTCGTTGCGGCCGAGGTCGACGAGCATCACGTGTTCGGCACGTTCCTTCTCGTCGGAGAGCAGGTCCTTCTCCAACAACGCGTCCTCGTCCGGATCGGCGCCCCGCCAGCGGGTGCCGGCGATCGGGTGGGTCGTCGCGTAACCGTCCCGCACCGTCACCAGCGACTCGGGGCTGGATCCGACGACGCTGAACGGGCGCTCCCCGCCCTCCCCGTCCGGCGCGGACAGCCGCAACAGGTACATGTAGGGGCTCGGGTTGGTGGTGCGGAGCACCCGGTAGACGTCGAGGGCGTCGACGTCGGTCTCCACCTCGAACCGCTGGGACACCACGACCTGGAACGCCTCTCCGGCCCGGATCGCCTCCTTCGCGGTCTCCACGGCCGCGAAGTGCTCCTCGCGGGACCGGCGGCGCGTGAAACGCGGGCGGGGACGGCCGAACGCCGACACCGTCGGCTCGGCCGGGGTGCACAGCAGGCGGGTCATCTCGTCGAGGCGGCGGACCGCGTCGGCGTAGGCGGCGTCGACGTTCTCCGGGCTGTCGTCCCAGTTGACCGCGTTGGCGATGAGGGTCACGGTGCCCTCGTGGTGGTCGAGCGCGGCGAGGTCGGTGGCCAGCAGCATCATCAGCTCGGGCACCTGGAGGTCGTTCTCGGTCAGGTCGGGCAGCCGTTCCAGCCGGCGCACCGCGTCGTAGCCGACGTAGCCGACCATGCCCCCGGTGAGCGGCGGCAGGCCGGGGAGCGGATCGGTGCGCAGCAGCTCCACCGACTCCCGCAGCACCGCCATCGGGTCACCCCCGCTGGGCAGCCCCACCGGCGGGCTCCCGGTCCAGGTCGCCTGGCCGTCGACCACCGTCAACGCGGCGGGACTGCGCACGCCGACGAAGGACCAGCGCGACCAGGACTTGCCGTTCTCGGCCGACTCGAACAGGAAGGTCCCGGGCCGGTTCCCGGCGAGTTTCCGGTAGACGCCGACGGGCGTCTCCCCGTCAGCGAGGAGCTTGCGCACCACCGGGATCACCCGCCGTTGGACCGCGAGCCGCCGGAACTCCTCCCTGGTCGGACTCACCGAACCAGTACCGCCACCGTGCACGCCAGCCATGCCGGTCATTGTGCCGCCGGACGGGGTCGTCACCCAAACCGGGTTTGGCCCGCCGAACGCCTGCCCGCGCCGCCCTCAGCCGGCGTCGGCGGCGAGCAGCAGCCCGTCGTCGAAGCAGGTTGCGCTGCCGGTGTGGCAGGCGGCGCCCGTCTGGTCGACGGTGAGCAGCACGGTGTCACCGTCGCAGTCCAACCGCACCTCGTGCACGTACTGGGTGTGCCCGGAGGTCTCCCCCTTGACCCAGTACTCGCCCCGGCTGCGGGAGAAGTAGGTGGCACGCCGGGTGGCGAGGGTGCGCCGCAGCGCCTCGTCGTCCATCCAGGCCACCATCAGTACCGCGCCGTCCTCCCGGCGCTGCGCGACCGCGCAGAAGAGACCGGCCTCGTTGCGCTTGAGCCGGTCGGCGATGGCGGGATCGAGCCGCGCCGAACCCATCGGCGACCTCCACGTTCTCGGTGTTCGCTCCGCCGGAGGGGCGGTGTGGTCAACGGCACCCGGCCGGGCCTCCCCGGGGGGTCAGGGCAGTCCTCCGTAGCGGCGGGCGGGCCCGGTGTTGAGCAGGACCAGCGTGTAGAAGGCGCTGGCGGCCAGCAGCAGGCCGACCACCGTCAGCCACCAGGGCCCGTCGCTCATCGCCAACAGCAGGTAGAGGAGCCCGGCCAGCGTCGCCCCCGCCAGGCCGAGGGCGCGCAGCGACGGGCGGCCGGCGTAGATGCTGACCGAGGCGGCCAGGACCAGCATGGTGATCATGGTCGGCAGCACCATGATGTCGGAGCCGCCCTCGGTCACCAGTCGCACCAGGCCCAGCACCAGGAACAGCAGTCCCCCACCGGAGAGGACGCCGATGGACACCCGCACCTCCAGCGGCGGACGAGTCCCCGTCGAGCGTTCCGCACGGCTCATCGCACCGTCACCGCCCCGGCCCGGAGCGCGTCCTTGACCTGACCGATGCGCAGTTCGCCGAAGTGGAAGACGCTGGCGGCCAGGACAGCGTCCGCGCCGGCCCGCACCGCGGGGGCGAAGTGCTCCGGTGCGCCCGCGCCACCGCTGGCGATCAGGGGGACGGAGACCTCGCGGCGGACCGCCTCGATCAGGTCGAGGTCGAAACCTCGCTTCGTGCCGTCGGCGTCCATCGAGTTCAGCAGGATCTCCCCCACTCCGAGCCGTTCCCCGGTGGCCGCCCATTCCACCGCGTCCACGCCGGTGCCCCGACGCCCCCCGTGAGTGGTCACCTCGAACCCCGAGGGGGTGGGCGGCTGCCCGGCGGGCACCCGGCGGGCGTCCACCGACAGCACGACGCACTGGGCACCGAACCGCCGGGAAGCCTCCCGCAGGAGCTCGGGGCGGGCGACGGCGGCGGTGTTGAGGCTCACCTTGTCGGCACCGGCACGCAGCAACCGGTCGACGTCCTCGACGCTGCGCACCCCGCCGCCGACGGTCAGGGGGATGAACACCTGCTCGGCGGTGCGGCGCACCACGTCGAAGGTGGTCTCCCGCTCGGAGGAGGAGGCCGTGACGTCGAGGAAGGTGAGCTCGTCGGCACCCTCGGCGTCGTAGGCCGCCGCGAGTTCCACCGGGTCACCGGCGTCGACGAGGTCGGTGAAGTTGACCCCCTTCACGACCCGGCCCCGGTCCACGTCCAGGCAGGGGATCACGCGCACGGCAACTGGCATGCGCCCAGGGTAGAGGCTGCCCCCTCCTCGGCCGTCGACCGCCGGTCACCGCGCGCCCCTCGGCGATCCGCGACCTCCCCGCCGGTCGGTCGGCGGTGCCACCGCCCTAGCCGGCCGCCGGGGGACGGGGTGGCAGCACGGCGGGCCGCCGCTCGGTGTGGTGGCGCATCCAGAACTTCCCGAACAGCGCGATCACCGGGAGGGTGAACAGCAGCGGGCCCACCAGCGCCAGCGGGCGCCGGATCCACCACCCGGCGTCCGGGACGATCGCCTCGGGGACCGTGACGCCGAACAGCCCCCACGACACCACCAGCCACAGGGCCATGCCCGTCGTGTGGAACAGGAACAGCGGCAGGGCGAACCGGTTGATGACGTCGTTGAACCGTCGCCACCGCGCCCCCTCCAACACGCCCTCCATCCGGGGGCGGAGGGTTTCCACCACGCCCATCTGGAAGACGAGCAGGGCCACGATGACGAAGGTCGGTGGTGCCATGTTCGAGAGCCGGTCGCCGGGCACGCCCACCATCGACCCCGGGTAGAGCCCGGAGAACACGAGCCCCACCAGGGCGAACAGCCCGGCCCACAGCAAGGACAGGTCCAGCCGGCGGGAGGCCAGGACGAGGCGCCGGTAGAAGAAGCCGGCCTGGTGGGCCAGTCCCCACACCAACACCATGTTCACCCAGCCCAACACCTCCAGCCCGTAGCGGAACCGGAGGACGTCCACGCACATGGCCAGGCCGCCCAGCCAGACGAGGGCCAGCACGTCGAAGCGGCGGTGCAGCCAGAGCGCCACGGGCAGCAGCGCGATCAGCATGAGGTAGACGGCGAGGAACCACAGCGGGCTGATGACCATCAGCACCGCCTGACCGATCCACTGGATGTCGAACAGCGCCCCGAGGACCAGGCCGAGCACGACCCAGGTGAGCATCAGTGCCGCACCGGGAACCGCGAGCTGCCGGAGCCGGTGCCAGACGAAGCTCCCGAGTCCCGACCCCCGCGCCTTCGCCCGCCGCCAGGACATCATGTGCACGTAGCCGCCGATGTAGAAGAACACCGGCATCACCTGGAGCAGCCAGGTGAAGATCCACAAGCCCGAGGTGAAGCCGAGCGGGCTGGTGGCGACCGGGCCGTCCGGCGTCCAGACCAGGATGGTGAACGCCCAGTGCCACAGCACCACCACCAGCAGGCTGAGGGCTCGCAGGAGGTCAACGTAGCGGTCCCGCTGGCCGGACGCGGTGAACTGGGACTCGTTCCCCTCGTCCGGAGCCTGTCCCGCCCCGTTCGGCCCGACCATCGCTACCCTCTCCCCAGGTTCTCCGGCAGGATGGCATGACGATGGATCAGGTCGGTTCCGATCCGGGGACGGCACGGTGGTCCCGCCGCCGCGGCCTGTTCCTCGTGCTGGTCATGTTGGCCTGCTCGGTGGTGATGACCACCACGATTCTGCCCGCGGCCGCCTACCCGTTCTGGAACGGGGTGGTCGCCGTCCTGACCGTCGTCGTGGCCCGCCGCTGCGGTCTGACCTGGCGGGCGTTGGGCATCGGATCCGATCTGGACCGCCGTGGCGTCCTGGTCGGCGTCGCCGCCGTGGCGGTCGTGCTGGTCGCGTTCACGATCGCGTTGGTCACACCCGAACTCCGGCAGGCCTTCGGCGACGAACGGGCGGCCGACGTCGGCACCGGGGCGATGCTCTGGGCGGTGCTGGTCCGCATCCCGGTCGGAACGGTCCTGCTGGAGGAGGTGGCGTTCCGGGGAGTGCTGCCCGCGCTGTTCCGGAGCGGCGACCGGGGCTGGTGGTCGGCGGCCGCCCTGGCCTCGGCGTGCTTCGGCCTCTGGCACGTGCTGCCCTCGCTCAGCCTCAGCGAGGGCAACGACGCGGTGGGCGCGCTCTTCGGCGACGCCACCCTGGTGACCAGCCTGACGGCGGTGCTGGCCACCTTCGTGCTCGGTCTGGTGCTGTGCGGGGTGCGGCGGTTGGGAGGTGGGCTGCTGGCGCCGGTCCTCGGACACCTGGCCAGCAACAGCGGCGCGTTCCTGCTGGCCTGGCTGCTGCACCTCTGAGCGATCAGCGGTGGACGGCGGCGTCCCGGACCACGGCCAGCGCCGCGGGGAGGGTGAACGCGCCCGAGTAGAGAGCCTTCCCCATGATCGCGCCCTCCACCCCGAGGTCGGCGAGACCCACCAGCGCGGTCAGGTCATCGAGGCTGGCCACGCCGCCGGAGGCGACGACCGGTGCCGGGGTCCGCTCGCAGACCGCGCGGAGCAGGTCCAGGTTCGGCCCGGTGAGGGTCCCGTCCCGGCCCACGTCGGTGACGACGTAGCGGGCGCAGCCGTCCCGGTCGAGGCGCTCCAGCGCCTCCCACAGGTCGCCGCCGTCGCTGGTCCAGCCCCGGGCGGCGACCCGGTGTCCGCGTTCGGTGATGCGCACGTCGAGACCGACCGCGATGCGGTCGCCGTGCTCGGCGATGGCCCGGGCGCACCAGTCGGGGTTCTCCAGTGCCGCCGTGCCGAGGTTCACCCGTCGACAGCCGGTGGCCAGCGCGGCGCGCAGCGAGTCGTCGTCCCGGATCCCGCCGGAGAGTTCCACGTCGATGTCGAGGCGGCCCACGAGTTCCGCGAGCAGCTCGCGGTTCCCACCCCGTCCGAAGGCGGCGTCCAGATCCACCAGGTGCACCCACTCGGCTCCGTCGCGCTGCCAGGCGAGCGCGGCGTCCAGGGGGGAACCGTACGAGGTCTCGGTACCGGCCTCACCGCGCACGAGCCGGACGGCCTGGCCGTCCACCACGTCCACGGCGGGGAGCAAGGTGAAAGTCACCGGGCAACCTTAAGGCCTGCCGACCCTCGGTCCCCGGAGCGGTTCCCCCACCGGGGGGGTGCGTCGCGACACGCCCGGGGTCAACGGTCCCGGTCCCGGTCGCGGCCGAAGACCACCGCGGCGGGCACCGCGATCACCAGCAACAGCACGGCCAGCGCCCCCCACAGCGACAGCCCGAGGTTGACCAGCACGGCCTGCCCGACGCTCGCCGTCATCACGACGATCAACAGGAGCGCGACGAGCCTGGTCCCCCCGCCGGGCCGCACGGAGCGGAAGCGGCGCCCGGTCACCGGAGTTCCCGCAACCAGTTCCGCAGCAGGACCGCGCCCGCGTCCGCCGACTTCTCGGGGTGGAACTGCGTCGCCCACAGCGGTCCGTCCTCCACGGCCGCCACGAAGTCCTCTCCGTGGTGGCCCCAGGTGACCAGCGGTTCCGCCGGGCCGGTTCCCTCCTGGTCCCAGGTGCGGACGGCGTAGGAGTGGACGAAGTAGAACCGGGTCTGGGGGTCGAGGCCGGCGAAGAGCCGGCTGCCCGCCGGGACGCGGACCGTGTTCCAGCCCATGTGGGGCAGTACGTCCGCCTTCAGGCGCTCCACCTGCCCCCGCCACCGACCGAGCCCGTCCGCGGTGCTCCCGTGCTCGACGCCGCGCTCGAAGAGGACCTGCAGTCCGACGCAGACGCCGAGGACCGGCCGTCCGGCGCGGAGGCGGCGGTCCACGATCTCGGCGCCGCCCACCTCCCGGAGTCCTTCCGCGCAGGCGGCGAACGCGCCTACACCCGGTACCACCAGGCCCTCCGCCTCGACGGCCGCGCGGGCGTCGGAGGTCACCGTCACCTCGGCGCCCGCTCGCTCCAACGCCCGCTCGACGGACCGGAGGTTGCCCGACCCGTAATCCAACACGACGACTGATGCCACGTGTCCAGGCTAAACCGTCGGGCCGGCGGGGGGACCGGTGTGCCCACGGGCCGGGGAGGCGGGGGCGGAGGCCCCGCCGCCGGGGTCAGGAGCTCGGTGGCCGGAGGCGGGAGCCGGGCCGGTCGGGCGCCGTCGCGGCCCCGGTCGGGACGGCGAGCACCGCTCCGCAGCACTCGCGGAGCGTGAGGGGAACAACCACCAGGTCGGGTGGAATCCGCACCGGCGAGCGACCGCCGGTCAGCGATCAGGGGGTGTCGTCAAACGATCCGCGCCGCACGTTGCCCACGAACCCCGACCAGTCCGAGGAGGCGAAGACCAACGCCGGCCCTCGGGGGTTCTTGGAGTCCCGCACCCCTGCGGCCCCGGAGACGAAACGCACCTCCACGCAGGAGGAGTTGCCGGCGCTCCGCGTCGACTTGAACCAGGAGGAGCGTGCCGACCGGTCGTGACGAACGGGGGACACCCGACTGGTCACAGCAGCTCCTTGGCGATCAGACGGATGAGGGCTAACGAGTCGGCCGCGCTCAGGGCCAGCGCGGCGGCCTGCGAGTACGCCAGATCGTACTCGCGGACCCGCATGTAGTGATCGATCAGGTCGGTGGAGGTGACCGTCTCCTGCCAGACCAGCGTGGGCAGGCGCGAGCTGGCGAAGTCGAGCAGGTAGAACGTCGACCCCCCCAGCGCGTGGTAGGCGTCGGCCGTGAACGGCACCACCCGCAGGTCGAGGGTGTCCGGGCAGGACTCGATCATGTCAACGAGATAGGTGAGCTGGTCGGCCAGCACCCGGGGCCCCCCGACGTGCTGGCGGAGGACGGCCTCGTTGATGACGGCCGTGTAGTGGATCGGCGAGGGACCGGTGAGCCGCTGCTTGCGCAGCATCCGCGCCTCGACCCGCCGGTCGACCTCCGCCAGCCGGATGTTGGGACCCCCGCCCCGGATCACCGCGCGCGCGTAGTCCTCGGTCTGGAGGAGGCCCGGCACCAGGCCCCCGTCGTAGGCCCGGCAGCTCTCGGCCCCGTGCTCGTAGCCGAAGAACCGGAGGAGGTCGTCGCTGAACAGGGCCGAGTAGGAGTTCCACCACGGGCGCTGGTTGGCGTCGCGCCGCAGCGCAGCGAGTTCCTCGGCCTCGTCGCGGTGGAACTCGTAGATCTCGGTCAGCGCGGCCAGCCGTTCCTCGGCGATCTTCGTCTTGCCCCGTTCGACCTCCGACAGGTAGCCCTGGGTGCAGCCGCTGCGCTTGGCCACCGCCTGCGCCGTGAGCCCCATCAGCTCCCGGCGTTCACGAAGCCGAAGCCCGAGTTCCCAACTCGCGACCGTGGGTGAGGACGGCGCCATCCCGGTTCCTTCCCTCGAACTGCCGTGCGCAATGCCGCCGCCCACACAACCCCATCGGAGTACCAGTGGCAATCAACCTCTTGGGCGATAGCCACTAGTGATATTGGCTGACGGGGTCACGACCGGAAGAACTCCCGGGCGGCCCGCCCGATGCTCGTCGCGTCCAGTCCGTGCGCCGTCATGTGCTCCTCGGGCGTGCCGTACGCCCGCAGCTCGGCATCCCTGGACACGCCCAGCGACCGGAGTCGGTGGGGGACCGCCTCGAGCGCGGAGGCCACCCGGTGCGCCGAGGTCCCCGCCAGGTACGGCTCGACGAGGAGAACGTCCGCGTGCCGTGCGCGGCCGACCGCCTCGGCCAGGCCGGCCGCGTCGAAGGGTCGGACGGTCGGTGTGTAGAGCACGGTGACGTCGAGATCCCCCACTCCCTCGACGGTCTGGTCGAGCACGGGGCCGACGGCGAGCACCACTCCCCGGTCCGGGCCGGGCCCGCTCCTGACCGGGTGGACTCCCGCGCCGACCGGCATCGGCCGCGAGTTGGTCGGGCCGGACAGGCGGACGTAGACGGGGTCCTCGGAGTCGAAGGCGTCCCGCAACAGCGCCGGGACCTCGTCAGGATGGCCGGGGACGTGCACCCGCCACCCCGGCAGCGTGTCGAGCAGGGCCACGTCGCCGGGTGCCTGGTGGGTGCGTCCGGCCGCGCTGGCGTCGAACGAACCACCGATGCTGACCAGTACCGCCCCCACCCCCTGGTGGCCGATGCTGATCTTGAGCTGTTCGAAGGGCCGTTCCACCAGGAACGGGGTGTAGGAGTGGACCACGGGACGCAGACCGGTCAGCGCGAGGCCGCCGGCCACCCCGATCATGGCCTGTTCCCGGATTCCGACGTTGAGCACGCGGTCGGGCCAGCGGGCCGCGGCCGGGGCGAAGCTGTCCGCGCTGATGTCGGCCAGCACCACCGCCAGCCGGTCGTCTTCGCCGAGGCGCGCGGTGACCGTCTCGACGAAGACGTCGCGCATGGTCTTGGCGGGCCGCTCGCCGTTCTCGGCGGCCGGGGCGGGTCGGGTGCTCATCGGGCTCGCTCCTCCGTCGTCGTGGCCGGGTCCTGGTGCGCGTGGTCGGGCGCGTCGAACGGTTCGACGCGGGCGACGACCACCGAGGGCCGTCCGGCGGGCCGCGTGGTGAGGGCTGTGTACAGCGCGTCGTGGTCCCGGCCGTCCACGGTGGCCCCGTGCCAGCCCTCCACGGTGAACCGGCCCTCGATGCCGCCGGGCCAGCCGTGCGAGGCGGAGGCGTTGTCCACGACCACCGTGGTCAGCCGGTCCAGCCCCAGCCGGCCGGCGACCGCGATGGCCTCGTGGTTGCTGCCCTCGTCCAGCTCGGCGTCCCCGGTGAGGACCACGACGCGGGAGTCGATGCCCCGGGCGCGGAGGCCCAGAGCGGTGCCGACGGCCAGCGGGAGGCCGTGGCCGAGGGAGCCGCTGCCGATCTCCACCCCCGGGATCAGCATCCGGTCGGGGTGGTAGCCGAGGGGGGAGCCGAAGGTCGCCCAGTCGGAGAGCTGGTCGGGGTCGAGGAATCCCTTGGCCGCGAGCACCGCGTAGTAGGCCATGGGGCCGTGCCCTTTGGACAGCAGGAAGCGGTCGCGCCCCTCGGCGTCGACCCGGTCGGGGCTGACGTCGAGGACCCGGTCGTAGAGGACCCAGAGGACGTCGAGGGTGGAGGAGGACGCGGAGTGGTGCTTCTCGTCGCCGGTCATCCGGCGGACGAGGGCCGGCAGGTCCGCGTACTCCCACGGCGTGGTGGTGGAGTGCTTCGTCATCACCACCCCAGCCTGATACTTCGACATTGGTTGAGGTCAAGGGTTAGGCTGTTCCATGCCCGTGAACAGTCCCACCCTCAGCATCGGCGAGATCGCCCACCGCAGCGGAGTCCCCCACAGCGCGTTGCGCTTCTACGAGGACCGCGGCCTGATCTCCTCCCACCGCACGAGCGGGAACCAGCGCCGGTACGACCGGTCCGTCCTGCGCCGGCTCGCCTTCATCCGCTCCGCGCAGCGGGTCGGCCTGAGCCTGGAGGACATCCAGGCGGCGCTCGCGACCCTCCCGGAGAAGCGCACCCCGACCCGGGCGGACTGGACGCGGCTCTCCCGGCAGTGGCGGTCCGAACTCGACGCGCGCATCGACGGACTGGTGCGGCTGCGGGACCGCCTCGACTCGTGCATCGGTTGCGGCTGCCTCTCGCTGGCCACCTGCGGACTGCACAACCCGCACGACGAGCTCGCCGCGCACGGTCCGGGAGCTCCCCTGCTCAGGCCGGCCCGGGAGGGCGGCCGCTGACCCGATCGCCGGTCCCGACCGCTCGGACGAGGGGTCCGCGAGCCCCCCGGGGCGGCCGACGGCGGACGGCCGGGGCCGTCGCGGCACATCGCGAACCGGCCCCGACCGTGGAACTCCCGACTCCCCGACTCCCGACCCCGCTGTCCCCGGCTCCGGAGGAGCCGGGGCGCTCGGCGCGAGCACCGTGGACGGGCGCCGGCCGCCGACCCGCTCACCGCCATTCCGGCCACCGGTCACCCACCGGACCGGGCCGCGCCGGACCGGCTCGTCGCCGGGAACGGCGTCGGACCCCGCGCGCACGACGAGGCGCGGCCGGGCACCACCGGTGCTCGTCCACCGCGCCGGCGCGGTCACCACCGACGGTCCGGCCGGAAGGACCCCGACCGGTACGCGGCCCGCCCGGCGACCACGCGCCCGAGCCGGTCTCCCCGTCGTGCTCGGCGTGCCCCGCGGGGCCGGCACGTCCTCCTCCTCGGGCCAACGGGGTGCGGCTCAGGACGGAGGTACCGCCCCGCCGGCCGCGCCCCAGGAACTGGGTCAGCCCGTCCAGAGCACCGCCCCGGCACCGGCGAGCACCGCTCCGACCAGGAGGACGACCACGCCGGCCCGGCTGGTCCGCCGCAACGACCAGGCTCCCCCCAACAGGAACCCGGCAACGCCGAGCAGCACGATCGACACCCAGGTGAACTCCACGCGGAACCCTTTCTCGTCGTGACACCTCGTCCGCCGGCCCTGCGCCGCGAACGGACCGGGACACCGGTGCGGCGCGCCCCGCCTACCGGCGCTCGGTCAGAGGGCGCCCTTGGTGGAGGGCACGCCCCGCAGCCGCTCGTCCGGCTCGACGGCCGCCCGCAGCGCCCTCGCCACCGCCTTGAACTGGGCCTCGGTGATGTGGTGGGGATCGCGACCGTGGATCACCCGCACGTGGAGCGCGATCTGGGCGTGGAACGCCAGCGAGTCGAAGACGTGCCGGTTGAGCACGAAGGGGTAGTTCCCCCCGATGGTGAAGGTGTTGTAGGTCTCCGGCTCGCCGGTGTGCACGCAGTAGGGCCGACCGGACAGGTCGACCGCCGCGTGCCCCAGGGTCTCGTCCATCGGGATCCAGGCGTCCCCGAAACGGCGAACGCCCTTCTTGTCGCCCCACGCCTCCCGAAGAGCCTGACCCAACACGATCGCGGTGTCCTCGACGGTGTGGTGCGCGTCGATCTCGGTGTCACCGCTGGCCCGCACCCGCAGGTCGAAGGCCGCATGGGTACCGAGCGCGGTCAGCATGTGGTCGTAGAAGGGCACGCCGGTGTCGATCTCGACCTTCCCGGCGCCGTCGAGATCGACCTCGACCTCGACCGAGGATTCCCTGGTGGTGCGCTCCACCCGCGCGATGCGGTTCACCGCTCGTCCTTCCCGTCTGCGGCCCCCTCGGCGATGCTCCTGCTCGCGGCGAGGAAGGCGTCGTTCTCCTCGGCCGTGCCCACGGTCACCCGCAGGTGCCCCGGGATGCCGACGTCACGAACGAGCACACCGTAGTCGAGGTAGGAACGCCAGGACGCCGCCGCATCCGGGAAGCGTCCGAACAGCAGGAAGTTGGCATCGGAGTCCACCACGTCGAACCCGAGCGCCCCGAGCCCGCCGGCGACGCGGTGCCGTTCCTCGATGAGGGTTCGCACCGACTTCAGCGTCGCGTCGGCGTGCCGGAGCGCCGCGCTGGCGGCGGCCTGGGTCAGGACGGACAGGTGGTAGGGGAGGCGGACGAGCAGCAGGGCGTCGACGATCGCCGGCGCGGCGGCGAGGTAGCCGAGTCGACCCCCCGCGAAGGCGAACGCCTTGCTCATCGTCCTGCTGACCACGAGCCGCTCCGGGTACTCGTCGATCAACGACACCGCGCTCGGGGCGGAGGAGAACTCCGCGTAGGCCTCGTCGACGACGACGATCCCGGTCGCGGCGTCCAGCACGGTACGCAGGTCGGCCAACGGCACCGACTGCCCCGTCGGGTTGTTGGGGCTGGTGACGAACACGACGTCGGGGCGGCGGGACCGCACGGTCTCGGCGGCGGCGGCCGTGTCCAGCGAGAAGTCCGCCCGGCGGGGCGCGGCGACCCACTCGGTGCGGGTCCCGGCGGCGATGATGGGGTGCATCGAGTAGGACGGCTCGAAGCCCAGGGCGGTCCGGCCGGGGCCGCCGAAGGCCTGCATCAGCTGCTGCAGGATCTCGTTGGAGCCGTTGGCCGCCCACACGTTGCGGACGTCCAGCGGGGTGGAGGTGGCCCGGCACAGGTAGGCCGCCAGGTCAGCGCGCAGCGCCAGGGCGTCCCGGTCCGGGTAGCGGTGCAGGTCGGCGGCTGCCCGGCCCACCGCGGTGGTGACGTCCGCCACCAGCTCGGCGGGCGGCGGGAAGGGGTTCTCGTTGGTGTTGAGCCGGACGGGCACGTCGAGCTGCGGAGCCCCGTAAGGGCTGCGGCCGCGCAGGTCCGGGCGGAGCGGCAGGGCGTCCAGCCCGACGCGGGCGCCGGGCACGGCGGAGGCGGGGGGTTCTGGGGTGGTGCTCAACTCGATGCTCCAGTCTCGGGGCGGAAACGCGCGGTGACGGCCTCTCCGTGGGCCGGCAGGTCCTCGGCCTCGGCCAGGGCGACCACGACGTCGGCGACGTCCCGGAGCGCCTGCTCCGAGTAGTCCACGACGTGGATACCCCGGAGGAAGCTCTGCACGGACAGCCCGCCGGTGTGGCGGGGG
>NZ_AGVX02000071.1 GCF_000239155.1 Actinoalloteichus spitiensis RMV-1378 | reverse complement strand
GGCCGAAACCACCGCGCGTGTCCCCGCCGCCGGGGCCGCCGCACGGCCGTCCCGGGGCATGAGCGGGCCTCGGCCCCGCCGGGGCCCGCTCGTCGTCCAGCACCCGCTCCCCCGATTCCCGCGCGCGGGAACGCCGGTGGCCGGCGCGGCGGCACCCCGCCCACCACCGAATTCTCGCCGGAACGGCCATCCCTGGAACCGTCGATCGAGGACACCCGGAATTTCCCCTTTCTTTCCCACTTCCGAGTGATTGTTGGGGTGTCTCCTCGTCGCTATCTTGTCGGGTGCCCACCGGGGCGGCGGCGCTCATCATCCGCGATTTCCGTTCCCCGCCGTCGCCCGCCGTCACCCGACAGAAACGGCCGCATTGCCTGTTCCTCCCCGCGCTCCGGACCAGCGAACCGGTGGACGGTTCTCACTCGTCAGCACACGCGTCTTCCGTGGTCAGCGGCGCGACGCGTGGCCGCCGGCCGTCCTGCGCGGAGGTGAACCCCGTAGGCAGAGCGCGCCTTGGGCGGCGCGTGGCGCTTTCCGCTTCCGCGGCGCACCGCGATGCGGTCGAACGAGCGATACCCACCTGACCGAGCGACATTTCGTTTCCGAGTTTCCCCACGGAAAGGGAAAAATTGCCTGATTCAACGACCATTACCGAGCCCGCGGAAGCGACGGTTCCCTCCCCCCGGGATGTTCCCCTCACGCGCCCGGTCCCCCCGGCGGACGTCCTCGGCGGCAACGAGGTGTGGCGGCACGTCCAGCGCGGTCTGGTCTACCCCTCCCCGCACGCGCTCTTCGCCACGTTCTGGCGGGCGCCGGACGGCACGGAGATCACCCTGGCGCTGCTGCGGCGGGTCATGTCCTCGCTCCGGGAGATCATCGACACCCGCTTCGGTGCCGCCAACACCACCGCCGTGGTCGGAGTCGGCTTCCGCCTGTGGAGCGAGATCTGCGCGGCCGAGGGCATGGAACCCCCGACCGGGATGCGGTTCGACCTGCCCGCGACGAGGACCGACGGATCCCCCACCTCCACGGTGTTCGAGCGGTCCAACGGAACCTTCGTCGACTCCGACGCCGACCTGTGGTTCCACCTCAAGTCCGATGAGGAGAGCCACTGCGACGAGGTCTACGAGGAGTTGGCCCGCCTCCTCGACCGGGAGGGGTGCGTCGCCCAGCGCAGGGAGTACCAGCGCGCCGACACCAAGGCGACGGGTGAGAAGAAGCTGGGCGGCAAGGTCCTGGGCTGCCGGTTCTCCGAGAACCTCAACAACCCGACGGACCCGGTGACCCTGGAGACCCACACGATCGTCGGCAACGAGGACCCGGCCTACGCCGGATCCTCGTTCGTGCTGGCGCAGCGGTTCGCGTTCAACTGGGAACACATCCTCAACATGGGCCCCGACCAGATCGAGGACCTCGTCGGCCGCACCTCGGAGGACATCATCGTCCCGACCAGGGACGAGCGCAGCCACATCAAGTGCGCCCGGGCGCAGGACGCCCAGGGCGACACCATGCGGATGCTCCGGCTCGGGCTCCCCTACGGCCGCAGCGACGCCACCGCGAACAACGACCTGCGGTCCAAGGGCGCCAGCCTCCGCGACGAGCAGGGCGTCTACTTCGCCGGCTACGCCCGGCGGGCCACCGTCCTGGAGACCATCATGGACCGCCAGGTGGGCTCGCACGAGGGCCACATGGCCGACCGGCTGCTCTCCACCGTCCACTCCGACCTCGGCGGCGTCTACTTCGTGCCCAGCGCCACGGTGTTGGGCCTGGACCTGCCCGAGCTGGACGACCTCCACGAGGTCGGGTGGGACGACGTCCCCGACATGGACTGGAGCCGCCTCGACCGGCACTTCACCGAGCGCTCCGCCAACGGGCTGATGTTCTACAACCACCGCGACTGGCTCTACCAGATGAGCACCGCCGCCGGCGCGGACCGCGACCACTACCTGCCTCCCACCAAGCGGGTGCTCCGACTGCTCGCGGCGACGTTCTCCCGCTGGCAGGACAACTGGTACTTCGACCGCGTCCAGCAGGAGCCCGAGCACCTGTCCTACTACCTCACCCGCGAACTGGGCGCGGAGGCCGCCGAGGAGATCATGAGCCGGTCGGTGGTGGAACGCATGGGGTGGACCGTGCGCCTCGGCCTCGGCAGCGTCTTCGCCAGCGACGAGTACGGGTTCCGAGGGCGGCGGCGCGACGCCGAGGGCAACTGGGTCAACGGCGCCGACACCTACCACATCGAACCGCTCGAACTGATCGTCGGCGGCATGCCCACCCTCGGCCTGGGACAGGGCAAGTACGTCATCGACTACACCCGGGACGACGAGAAGCTGGGCAACTTCTTCCAGAACCTCGGCCCCGCCTCGGGGGTGGGACACGTGGTCCCCGGCTACGAGAAGCTGCTGACCCGGGGTCTCGGCGGGCTCACCGAGGACGTCGCGGCCCTGCGGGACTCCGCCGACGACGAGGACACCCGGCTGTTCTACACCGCCGTGCACCTGGCCCTGGAGGGCGTGCGCGCCCACTGCCTGGCCTTCGCCGAACTCGCGGCCACCACCGCCGAGGCCCTGCCCGCTACGCAGGTGGCCGAACGCGACAACCTCGCCGAGGTCGAGTCCCGGATGCGGCGGCTGTCCACCGAGGCTCCGGAGACGCTGCTGGAGGCGGCCCAGCTGATCTTCACCATGCACTCCTGCCTGCACCTCATCGGGGAGCCCACGGCGATCGGGCGGCTGGACCAACTGTTGCAGCCCTTCTACGAGGCCGACATCGCCTCGGGCGTGCTCAGCGCGGCGAACGAGGACGAACAGGCCCAGGAGATCCTCGACTGCCTGTGGGTCAAGCTGGGCGGCAACGTCCTGTGGAACCGCATGTTCGTCGACGACCACCAGCCCGACGGCAACATGGCGATGGGCGGCATCGCCGGGAACTACCCGCAGGGCGCGGCCAACAACCAGTGGGTGCAGCAGATCACCGTGGGCGGCACCGTGGCCAACGACGCGCCCGGCAGCGGTGACCCGGCCTACAACCGGATGACCATGCTGTGCCTGCGTGCCGCGCGCCGGCTCCCGCTGAACGCGCCCTGCCTGTCCCTCCGGGTGCGCCCGGACATGCCGGCGGAGTACGCGGAGGAGGCGGCCCGGGCCCTGCTCAGCGGGGGCGCCCACCCGATCCTGATCAACGACGAGAAGGTCATCCCCGGCCTCGTCCGCAGCGGCGAGGGGATCGGCGACGGTGTGGAGACCGGTGAGCACACCCCGGTGCGGGAGAAGGCCGGTGACGCCTGGAACAGCGAGGTCCCCCTCGAGGTCGCCCGCGACTACGCCTGCGACGGGTGCTACGAACCCCAGTTCGTCGGCAAGAACTGGTTCACCCTCGGCGGGCTCAACACACTCCAGCTGCTGGAGGCCACCCTCAACCGGGGCAAGTCCTGGCTGACCGCCGGACCGATGTGGTTCCGGGGGCAGCGGGTGTCGTTCACCTCGCCGAAGCCGAACGACATCGGCTCCTTCGACGAGGTGCTGGACATCTTCTTCAAGCACCTGTCCTGGTCGTACGCCAAGCAGGTGGACGGCCAGCTCGGCGTCTACGGGAAGATGAGCGCGGTCTGCCCCTCCCCGCTGCTGTCGGTCCTCGTCGACGACTGCCTGGAGAAGGGCATGGACTACTACGCCGGCGGGGCCCGCTACAACGTGATCGGGCCGTGCTTCACGGCGTTGCCGAACACGATCAACTCGCTGTGGGCGGTCAAGAAGCTGGTCTTCGACGAGACGACCGCCGTGACCTCGCTCCCCGAGCTGGTCGAGGCGCTGATGTGCGACTGGGGCGAGTCGATGGTGGAGCCCTTCGTCAGCACCCTCGCCGGGGAGGGCCGCATCGCCGCGCGGGCCGAGCGGTTCCGCGACCTGCGGGCCGCCGCGCTGGCGCTGCCCCGGTACGGCCGGGGGAACGAGGAGATCGACGCCTTCGGGGACGAGTTCCTCCAGCGGGTCTCCGCCACCGTGATGAGCACCCTCACCGACCCCGCCCAGCCGACCGCCCGGACCCTGGTCGAGCTGGCGCGGCGGTACGGGAGCCCGGAGCACCCGTTCGGCATCCAGCTCCAGCCAGGGGTGGGGACCTTCGAGAACTACCTGGAGTTCGGGGCGATGTGCGGCGCCTCCGCCGAGGGACGTCGGGCCGGCGAACCGCTGGCCACCGACCTGAGCCCCGCCCCCAGCCCCGCCGACCGGCCGGTGGACCACCAGGAGGCCGACTTCCTGACCACGCTGCGCGGAATGACCGGGGCGGGTACCGAGTCGTTCTGGGACATCGCCCCCACCGACTACAACATCCGGGAGGACTTCGGGTTGGACGCGCTGACCCGGGTCGTCCGCGAGTTCGCCTCGGGTGCGGGGTCCAACCTGTTGACGGTGACGTGCGCCAACCCGGAGACCTTCGCGGGCGCCTGCCGCGACCCCGAGAAGTACGACCTGGTGCGCGTGCGGATGGGTGGCTGGTCGGAGTTCTTCATCTCGATGTTCCCGGCCCACCAGCGCACCCACCAGCGGCGTCCGCTCAGCGTGCTGACGGAGAGCTGAGACCGGAACGGAGACGCTGACGACGTCGGGCACCGGCCGGGCCAGCGGGTCGGCCGGTGCCCCCTGTTCCGCCGGGAGTGATCGGCCACTCCGCGGTGGGCACCGTTCGCCCGGTGCGGGACGACCGCGAGGAGTGCGCGCGCCGGGTTCGCGTCGCCAGGTGGGGGTCGCCGGCTGCCGCGCGAGCCCCGGGGGCGCCAGTGGCAGGGGGGGGCGGGG
>NZ_AGVX02000072.1 GCF_000239155.1 Actinoalloteichus spitiensis RMV-1378 | reverse complement strand
CGACGGGCTCGCGCCCGCCGGGACGCCCAGCCACACCAGCCCGCCGGCGCCCAGGACGGTGCCGGCGACCGCGCCCGCCACCGTCAGCTTCCGCTTCTCCATGTCGTTCAGTCTCCTCCCAGGGAACCAGCCTCGGGTTCCGCTGCTCCCACGATGGGCCACCCTCGCTGAGACCCCGCTGAGAACGGCGGCCAGGGGCGGCGGGCACCGACGCCTGAGCCCCCCGTCGGCGCTGGTCAGCGGTCTTGCTGAGAGCCCGCTGAGAGCGGGGGCGGCGCCGGCGGGGGGACCCGGCATGCTGGACGGGTGAAACCCAGGGTGTTGGTGGCCGATGACGAGGCCGGAGTGCGGCGGGCGCTGAACCGGGGCCTCAGCGCGGAGGGCATGGACGTGGTGCTCGCCCAGGCCGGGCCGGACGCGTTGCGCCTGGCGCTGACGGGCGCGTTCGACGCGATCCTGCTGGACATCATGATGCCCGGCCTGTCCGGTTACCGGGTGCTCGCCGAGCTGCGACGCAGGGGGATCACCACCCCGGTGCTGCTGGTGTCGGCGAAGGACGGGGAGGTGGACCAGGCGGACGGGCTCGACCTGGGGGCCGACGGGTACCTGGTGAAACCGTTCTCGTTCGTGGTGTTGCTGGCCCAGCTCCGCGCCGTGCTGCGGCGGGCCGAGTCGTCGGGCGCGCGGGAGGGCGTGGTGTACCGGCTCGACGAACTGGTGTTGGACACCGGCGCGCGCAGCGTGACGTGGCGGGGCGCCGAGGTGGGGCTGAGCCCCCGGGAGTACGCGGTGTTGCGGGTCCTGATGGGCCGTGCCGGGGCGGTGGTCGGGAAGGACGAACTGCTGGCCGAGGTGTGGGGCGACGAGGCGGCCGCCACCCGCAACGCCGTCGAGGTGTACCTGGGCTATGTGCGCCGGAAGCTGCAGGCCGTCGGCGCCGGGCACCTGCTGCGCACGGTGCGCGGGCACGGCTACCTGATCAGCGGGCCCGAGCTGGCCGAGACCTCGCTCGCCCCGGCGGGCGGCGGGGACCCGGGCCGCCGGTGAGGGGCCGGGTCGCCGGCTGGTGGTCGCGCCGGTCCCTGTGGGCGAGGATCTCCCTGGTCACCGCGGTGGCCACCCTGGTGTTGATGGTGGCGTTGTCCTCGGTCGTCATCGCCCTGGCCGACCGGATGGTGACGGGGTCCGCCGACGACGAGTTGCGTCGCTCCCTCGTGGCGGCGGTCAGCGCCGTCTCCGAGGGACACCCGCCTCCTCCGGTGCCACCGGCCCTGAACCGACCCGCCGTGCGCGTGCTCGACACGGCGGGAGCCCCCCGGGACAGCCAACCCGCGCCGGGACTGTCCGAGGCGGAACTGGAGGCGCTGCGCACCGGGCGGTTCGTGACCCGAGGCGGGTACGGCACGGTGTCGCGGGCCGCGGGCATGGTGACCAGCCAACCGGACGGGTCCCAGCGGCTGGTGGTGGCGGAGGTCGAACTCGCCGGCTACGGCGAGATGCGCCGGGTCGGCCTGCTCGTGCTGCTGTTGTGCTCCGGGGTCGGGGTGGGGGTGGTGGGGCTGGTGACCTGGGTCGCCGTGCGTGGTTCCCTCCGCTCGGTCGACCGGGTCCGGCGGGCCGCGCTCGGCCTGGCGCCGGGCGGTCGCCTCCCGGTCCCCGAGGCCCGGGACGAGCTGCGGACCCTCGCCGAGGAGCTCAACGGGCTGCTGGCCCGCCGCGACGAGGCGGTGGCGCGGCTGCGCCGGTTCACCGGCGACGCCGCCCACGAACTGCGCTCCCCGGTGACCTCGATCCGCGCGCAGGCGGAGGTCGCGCTCGCCTACCCCGACCCGGACGACGCGCAGGAGGTGTTGGCCGAGGTCGTCACCGAGTCCAACCGGCTCACCGCCCTGCTGGAGGACATGCTGTCGTTGGCGCGGTCCGACGCGGGCGAGTACCGGGAGCCGGTGCCGGTCGACGTCGCCGAACTCGCGCGGCAGGTGGCGCGGCGGCACCGGCTCGACCAGCAGGGGCCGCCGGCCCGCCCCGATCCCGGTTCGACGATGCCGGCCGGCTCGTCCGCCTCCCCCGCCGGCGGTGGTGGGGGACCGGACGTCCCCGCTCCCGGCCCGTCGGCTCCCCCTCGGACCGGCACGGCCGCCGCGTCGTCCCACGACGCCGGCGACGGCCCGGCATCCGGTGCCGGCCAGCTCGCCGGGGCACGTCCACCTGCCTCGGCCGAGGCCGAGGAGTCGTTCCGGCCCGACGCCGACCGCGACGAGCGGACCGCCGGCGACAGCGACGAGCGTTCTCCCGTCGGCGGGGTCGAGGGCGGCACCGGCGCGGGGCTCGTCGGGGAGCCGCCGGGCGGGGGCGGGTGCCAGGGGGTGTCACGTCCCCGCCCAGCCCGGGTGGTGCTCTGCTACGCGCCGGTGCCCGCACTGGCGGCGGCCGACCCGGTCGAGGTGGACCGGGTGCTCACGAACCTGGTGTCGAACGCCGTGCGGCACACCCGTGTCCTGGTGCGGGTGACGGTGCTGCCGGCCGGTCGGCACGTCAGGTTGGTCGTCGACGACGACGGCCCCGGCATCCCCGAGGAGCACCGGGCCCGGGTGTTCGACCGCTTCTACCGGGTCGACACCGGGCGGGCCAGGCAGGAGGGCGGCACCGGCCTCGGACTGGCGCTGGTCGCCGAGCTGGTGGCCCGGCGGGGCGGCTGGGTCCGGGCCGGGGTGTCCCCGGAGGGCGGCGCCCGGTTCGAGGTGGTGTGGCCGGCGCACCCGCCCGAGAAGTGACCGACCCGGGGTGCCGGTGGGGGAGCGCCGGCGGGAGGAGGACCGCCGCATCCGCGTCGTCCGCACCCGAGGAGGCGCTGGGCCCACGAGCATGAAGGCCGTTCCGGCTCCTACCGCTTCGACTCGGAACCGGTCGCCCGGCCGGCCAGGCCGGAGCGGGCGCCGTGAGGCCGAGCCCCCGCGTCCCGCGACCACCCGGAGAAGCCCGACCCGCCGTCCGCGTCCTCCCAGGCACCGGCACCATCGACGGATGCCCGTGTTGAGAACCACCGCGTTGGTGGACGCCGAACCCGAGACCGTGGCCGCCGCCCTCCGCGACCGCCGGCAGTTCGTGGACGACCCGGCCGCCGGGGTGCGGATGCGGGCCGTCGACGGTCCCGGGTTGCTGGGAGCGGACGAGTCGATCTCCTTCCACGTCCGGGTGCTGCCCGGGGTGTGGATCCCGCTGCGCACGGTCCTCACGGAGGTGGGTGGGAGCGGTTTCCGCTCCCGCTCCCGGCCCGGGCCGTTCTTCGAACGGCTCGAGCACCAGGTCACCCTCGCTCCCACCGGGGCCGGGGTCCTCGTCACCGACGAGGTGTCGTGGACGACGAGGTTCGGGCCGCTGGGCCGGCTCGTCGACGTCCTGATCGGCCGGCGGGTGGCCCTGCGCGTGCTGGCGGCCCGGGAACGGGCGCTCCGGGACCGGGTGCTTGAACTCGGGTCGGCCCGGCGGGTGGTGGGCGCCGCGATCGTGCGGGACGGGCGGTTGCTCGCCCAGCGGCGGTCGTTCCCCGTGGAGGTCGCGGGCCGCTGGGAACTCCCGGGCGGACGGGTGGAGACCGGCGAGACCGACTGGGACGCCCTGCGCCGGGAGTGCGCGGAGGAGCTGGGCGCGGAGGTGACCGTGCTCGACCGGGTCGGACCGGACCTCCCGCTGCCCGGCGGGTCCGTCCTCCGGCTGTACGAGGCGGTGCTGGCCGAGGGGTCGGCGGAGCCCACCGCCGTGGAGCACGAGGGACTGCGCTGGGTGTCCGGGGAGGAACTGGACGCACTGGACTGGCTGGAGGCGGACCGGATCGTGCTGCCCGAGCTGCACGCCCTCCTCCGTCCCCTGGACAGCGAGGTGGGCTGACCACTCATCGCCCGTGGAGCGGCCCGCCGCCCCCGCCGCGACCGGTGACGTACTGCTGTTCGTCCCGTTGGTTGCCTTGCTTCCCCTTCGGTTCGCGAACCTGCGCGCCATCGCCCGCGATCACCCTGGTGGTGGGAAACGTCTCCGTCCTCCTCGGATGTGCCCGGTGGATTTCCCGACGGTCCGGGTGGTGTCGGTGTACGACGTCCTCGTCAACGTCGCGGTCCCGGCGTTGGTGGTCCCTTCGGGCCGCCTCCTCCGGCGTTCGAGCCCGATGGGACGTGGGGGTGGAGGCGGTCCGACTGGCCGTCCGTTTCCTGTCTCCACGACTCGACCGGAATGTGGTGCTGGTACCGCTGACGTGGTGGGACGCGGTGAGTCCCAGTGCTGCCTCGGGGAGGTCCCGCTAGGGGGTGCGTCGTCAACTCGTCTCGTGGTCGCCGTGGGATGCGGATACCTGGGGTGGGTGGACGGTTCGCCAGTCCAGGCCGTCCAGGGTTGAGCAACCTTCGAGCAGGCCGCGAGCCAGCTCGTTCGCGTCGGTCCGCGCGAGGAGGAGCGCGACCGGGTGCTCGGTGTCGAGGGTGTCCAGCGCGACGAGGTCACCGCCCCCTCCTGCCCCCGGCCGGACCAGCTCGCCCCCCGGCACGCAGTTCAGGTGGGTGACCAGACACTTCTCCGCCGTCAGTCCGACGACCGTGCCCGACCGGGCGTCGGTGACGAGCTCCGCGAGTGTCCGGGCCTGGGACGGCGCGAGGGCGATGGTGGTCGTGTGCAGGGTGAGGGCCAGCAGCCGGAGCGGGTCGATCTCCAACCGGCACGTGATGGCCGTCATGGAGCCGGCATGGACGAGGTCGGCGGCCACGGTGATCCGCCAGTCCGTGTCGTGGGACCTGGGCGGTGGGGGAGTGGTGTGGTGCATCGGAATCTCCAGAGCTGTCGGGAGGAAGGGGCGGGGCGGCGGAGAAGCCCACTTCGGGGCGGTCCGAGAGAAGGCGAGGAGGCGAGACCGCAGGCTCGTGGCGACCGTGGCCCTGTGGTGCCGCGACCCTCAGGGGCACGGCCGGTCGAGATCGGGTGGTGCGGTACTCACGGCCGAACGGGCGTGGGGGGTGCTGAGGCGCAACAGAGCGACTCCCTCCGTGAGGAGGGTCGCGATCCGCTGAGCAGCGTCGGTGTCGAACCGGGTCGTCCAGTCCGCGACTCCGGCGGAGGCGGGGAGCAGGCGCCACATCGTCCCCGAAGTGCTCTCCTCCGGTGTCACGACGAGGGAGCAGCGGGGGCTCATCTCGTGTGCGACGGGGAGGCGCGTCGCGGTACCCGTGCGCAGCGTCGTCGCCAGTCGACGGGCCTCGTCACGTGCGAGCCCGATGCTTCCCGCCCTGGTGGAGCCGAGGCGCAGGACGACCCTGGTGCGGCTGTGATCCAGCTCGACCTGGCAGGTGGAGGTCGACCGCCGTTCCACGTCCCAGCCGGTCACGCGGTGGTACCAGCGGAAACGATCCTCGTCCAGCGGCGACAGGTCCGTGTTCACGAGCCTGCCCTAGCGGACTGGTCACGAGGCGAGCCAGCGGTGTGGTCTGGTCGAGTCAGGCTGACCAGAGGCACATGACGTTGCATGGTCGTTGGCTCAACGAGAGCTTTCCGCGCGTTTTCGCGTAGCGGAGAACGGAGCGTGGGAAAAGCCAGCCCGGATGGTGAAGTCGTGCTGGCAGGACGGCAGAAGCAGCGGGGCGGGGTGGGCGATCGCGTTGAGGCCCGTTCATGCGGAGGAAGGTCCACACGCGCGAAGGCGGATGGAGTAGTGATCGCTTGGTTCAGGTGCGCAACCAGCGCTTCGGGCTTCCTCGCTACTGCGCCGAGCCGGCCACGTCGCAGGGCTCGGGCACATCCCACGGAGATCACGGCTGTTCTCCCCAACCTCGAAGGTTGAGGAGCGCGGTGCCGAAGGCACGCTGTGCTCGCCGGAGGTGGCCGCTCGCATGAGCGTGCCGCGATGGTCTGGAGGGCATGAGGCAACATGAGAATATTCCGCATCATGTCGGCATACTGACGAGATACAATGCTTCCCGCTGTCGTCGTGCCTGTTCAAGAACCCTTACGGGTTATTCCGAAAATATGCTGGAATTGGTTATTTTTCCTGCATGGACTTGATACGAGGACGGACGCCGTCAGCTCAGGTCGTGGGTACGGAGCTGCGTCGACTACGGAAGGCTCGGTACTGGTCTGGAACAAGGCTGGCGAGGGCGCTTGGTGTCAACCAGAGCACGATGTCACGCATCGAGAACGGCCTGGCGAACATCAGCCGAGAGCTCGTGATGGCAGCGCTCGCGCACCTCGCTGCCGGCCGTGCTGATCGGGAGCGGGTGCTGAGCGTTTTCGCGGAGGAGAGGGACGCTCACAGCTGGCTCGAGCGAGGCCACGACAGGCCCAAGCAACTCGACACGCTCGTCGAGTTCGAGCGAGAGGCAGCTCGTCAGAGCGGTCGCATCACTGACGTGTCCATGATGCTCGTGCCTGGGCTGCTTCAGATCCCGGCCTACACCCGCGAGATCATGCGGCTCGGTGGGGTGGCGCCTACCGAGGTCGAGAAGTGGGTGCGCGTCAGGCAGGCGAGGCAACTGGTACTCGGCCAACTGGACTTCATCGCCGTCCTGGACGAGGGTGTCCTGGCGCGCCCCGTTGGCGGCAGCGACGTCATGGCAAACCAGCTGCGGGCGATCCTCGACGTAGCGGGCCGGGAGAGAACTACCGTGCGAGTGCTGCCGACGGGCAACCCGAGCATCGCACTGAACGGTTCCTGGGTGCTGATGTCTACCGGCCCACGCCCGGTCGTCCACCTTGAGCACCTGCGGTCCGGGCTGTTCGTCTTCGCCGAAGCGGATGTCTCGGCTTACGAGATCGCCACGGCTACTGTCATGTCCGCGAGCCTCGGCCCGGCGGAATCGTCGAACCTCATCCGGGACTACCTGACAACATTCGCGGCGGCAGCGAAGGAGTGACCATGTTCGAGACGTGGCGGAAGAGCACGCACAGTGGCGTGCAGTCCAACTGTGTCGAGGTGGGGTCGTCGGTGGAGTTGGGGGTGGTGGGGATTCGGGACACGAAGAACCGTGGTGGGGGCACGATCGTGGTGGGTCGGCGGGCCTTCGTCGCCTTCGTCGACGCTGTTCGCTCCGGCCGGCTGGGCTGAGCGCGTTCGGAACCCCGCCCGAGGGGCCCTCCGGGGCAGGGCGGAGCCGAGGGTGGCCGGGTGGTGACCAGCGTCTCCGGTAGGCGGCGGCCCTTGCCGCGCGGAGTTCACGACTGATCGGTCGGGCGCCGGGCAGCCGCCGGCGGGGCTCCCGGGCGCCTGTCCTCGACCGGGCACGCCGGTCGTCCCGCGACTGGAGCCGCGTCACACTCCACCGGAACGACGACGACGGTGCGTAGCGCCCCGATAGCCTCCGGGAATGGCTTTCCTGCGTGGCGCGCTCCTCGCGCTGGCCGGTGTGGCGGGACTCGCGTCGCTGATCATGGTCTTCGTGCGGCTGGAGGAGTCCTTCCGCCTGTCCGCCCTCCAGTGCAGTGGCGGTCAGATGAGCCGGGTGGGTCAACCGAACGCCGTCGATCTGAGCTTCTCGTGCGACTCCGACCAGACCTTGCTGCTCGGGGCCCTGGGCATCGGGCTGTTCGGCCTGCTCATGGCGGTCATCGCCCTCGCCCTCCGACCCGCGCCGGCGGGCGTGCCCCGACCACCCGCCCAGTCCTCGTACTACGCTGCTGGGGTTCCACCCACCGCCCAGCCCGGCGCCGCCGGGCCCCCGAGCGGGGGCGTGCCCGCCCCGCCCGCCGGCTACCAGTACCACCAGCCGGGCGAGCAGCCGCCCCCGCAGTGACCAAGCGGACAGCGTTCGGCCACGTCACGTGCACTAGACTGGATCAGGCCGCGCGTGCGGACCCGCCGGCGGTCCTCTTCCTCCACCAACATCGTCAGGAGTCTTCGCGTGCCTGCTCCCAGTGCCGTCGCCGGTGAGCTCACCAGGACAGACCTGCGCAACATCGCGATCGTCGCGCACGTCGACCACGGCAAGACCACCCTGGTGGACGCCATGCTGCGCCAGTCGGGGGCCTTCTCCGCCCGTTCCGAACCGGTCGACCGGGTCATGGACTCCGGCGAGCTGGAGCGGGAGAAGGGCATCACCATCCTGGCCAAGAACACGGCCATCCGCCGGGAGACCCCGGACGGCGCCGTCACCATCAACGTCGTCGACACCCCGGGCCACGCCGACTTCGGTGGCGAGGTCGAGCGCGGGCTGTCGATGGTCGACGGGGTCGTGCTGCTGGTCGACGCCAGTGAGGGGCCGCTGCCCCAGACCCGGTTCGTGCTCCGCAAGACCCTCGCCGCCGGGCTGCCGGTCGTGCTCGTCGTCAACAAGGTCGACCGGCCGGACAGCCGGATCGCCGAGGTCGTCGAGGAGACCCACGACCTGCTGCTGGACCTGGCCGCCGAGGTCGGTGCCGACGACTCGGTCCTCGACCTGCCGGTCATCTACGCCTCCGCCCGGGCCGGCCGGGCCAGCCTGGAGCAGCCGGCCGACGGTGCGCTGCCCGACAGCGAGAACCTCGACCCGCTGTTCGAGATCCTGCTCAACCACGTGCCCGCCCCCACCGGCGACCCGGACGCCCCGCTGCGGGCCCTCGTGACCAACCTCGACGCCTCGGCGTTCCTCGGGCGACTGGCGCTGTGCCGGGTGCACGCCGGCCGCATCTCCAAGGGGGAGACGGTGGCGTGGTGCCGGGAGGACGGCTCCACCCAGAAGGTCCGGGTCGCCGAGCTCTTCCTCGCGGAGGCGCTGGACCGGGTCCCCGCCGAGCAGGCGGCCGCCGGCGACCTCGTCGCCATCGCCGGCATCCCCGACATCACCATCGGGGACACCCTCGCCGACGCCGAGAACCCCGAGCCGCTGCCGAGGATCACCGTCGACGAGCCGGCGATCTCCATGACGATCGGGGTGAACAGCTCCCCGATGGCCGGCCGCAACGGCGGGAGCAAGCTCACCGCGCGGCTGGTCAAGGGCCGGCTGGACGCGGAGCTGATCGGCAACGTCAGCGTGCGGGTGCTGCCCACCGAGCGTCCCGACGTGTGGGAGGTGCAGGGCCGTGGCGAGCTGGCGCTGGCCATCCTCGTCGAGCAGATGCGCCGGGAGGGCTTCGAGCTGACCGTCGGCAAGCCGCAGGTGGTCACCAAGACCATCGACGGCAAGCTGTGCGAGCCGTTCGAACGGCTCACCGTCGACATCCCCGAGGAGCACCTCGGGGCGTTGACGCAGCTCATGGCCAACCGCAAGGGCACCATGGAGCAGATGGGCGACCACGACGGTTCCGGTCGCATCAAGATCGACTACATCGTGCCGGCCCGGGGCCTCATCGGGTTCCGCACCGAGTTCCTCACCGAGACCCGGGGCACCGGTATCGCCAACCACGTCTTCGTCGGCTACCAGCCCTGGGCCGGCGAGCTGCGCACCCGGCACAGCGGTTCGCTGGTCGCCGACCGCACGGGCGCGGTCACCAGCTACGCGATGATCCAGCTGGCCGACCGGGGCACCTTCTTCGTGGAGCCCGGCGCGGCGGTGTACGAGGGCATGGTCGTGGGGGAGAACCCGCGCGCCGAGGACCTCGACGTCAACGTGTGCCGGGAGAAGAAGCTGACGAACATGCGGTCCTCCACCGGCGACGAGCTGGAGCGGCTGGCCCGCCCCCGCAAGCTCGGTCTGGAGGAGGCGCTGGAGTTCTGCTCCTCGGACGAGTGCGTCGAGGTCGCTCCCGACGTGGTCCGGGTCCGCAAGACGGTGCTGGACTCCACGCAGCGGGCCAGGGAGCGCGCCCGCGCCAAGACCCGCGGCTGACAGCCCACCCGGAGGTCGGCGGTCCCCCTCCTCGGGGGGCCGCCGGCCCCGCGCGTGATGGCCCCGGAGGGCGGCGTGCCGCGCCGGGGGCGCGGACGCAACCGGGAGAACACACCACGCCGGATACGGTCACCGCTACGCTCGGGCTGCCGTCGTGCGCCCGACCCCTGACCCGCGCCCACCGCTGGCGGTCAGCGGACAGGTCCCGGTCACCCGTCGGTGTTCCTGTCGACCAGCGCAGAAACCAGAGGAGAGCTCGATGACCGGGTCAGCGCCGCACCGGTCGCGGTGCCGGGTCAGCGCGCTCCTCTCGGCGCTGGTGGCCCTCGTCCTCGTCGCCGCGTGCACCAACACCCCGCCGCCCCCGCTCGTCGATCCCACGCACACCGACCAGGTCCCCAGCGACCCGGTGCCCAACGAGATCGTGGTGGGGGTGGACGAGCTCTCCGGTGGGTTCAACCCGCACCTGCTCTCGGACCTCTCCGCCACCACCACCGTGCTCGCCAGCCTGCTGCTGCCCTCGGTGTTCCGGCCAGGACCGGGCGGCGAGCCCCGGCTCGACCGGTCGGTGGCCACCTCCGCCCGGGTGGTGGACGCCGACCCGTTCACCGTGCGCTACGTCCTGCGGCAGGACGCGTCCTGGTCGGACGGGGCGCCGATCGCCGCCGAGGACTTCGACTACCTGTGGCAGCGGATGCGTTCCGAACCGGGGGTGGTGGACTCGGCCGGGTACCGGCTGATCGACGAACTCACCTCGCGCAATGGCGGAAAGGTCGTCGAGGTCACCTTCTCCGAACCGTACCCGGCGTGGCGTTCGCTTTTCTCCGATCTGTTGCCGGCCCACCTGCTCAAGGATGCCCCCGGCGGGTGGACCGGCGCATTCTCGAACACGTTCCCGGTTTCGGGAAACGCGTTCACGGTCAACGTGATGGACCTGGAACGCGGTGAACTCATTCTGGAGCGCAACGACAAGTACTGGTACAATCCGGCGTCCCTGGACCGGCTCGTGTTCCGGGAGGCCTCGCACAGCGGACTGGCGTCCGCCCTGGACAGCGACGACAACCAGGCGGCCATGCTGCGGGCCGACGCCATCGCCACCGGCCTGCTCGCCAGCATCGACGCGCCGCTGGACAGCTGGACGGTGCCCCGGTCCCACCGGGTGGAGGTGCTGTTCCGGCCGGCGAGCCCGCAGCTGAGCGACCAGCGGGTGCGCCGGGCGGTGGCCGCCTCCCTCGACCGCGACTTCCTCATCGCCGCCGGCGCCCGCAGCGGGCCCTCCGCCGAGCTGCGCGTCGACGCGCAGCTGCGGTCCCCGGTCGACCCGGTGTTCACGCCGACCCTCCCCGAGGGCTCGGTGCTGGGCAGCGGTGATCCCGACCTGCTCGTCGAGGAGCTGTCCGAGGCCGGGTACGCGCTGGTCGACGGGCAGTGGTTGCGCAACGGGGTTCCCTTCGAGCTGGTGGTGGCCGCGCCGAGGGGGCAGGAGCCGTACACCTCCTTGGCCGGGCACGTGGCCCGCCAGCTGGGGGACCTCGGGGTGGAGACGAGCCTGATCACGCCTCCCGCCGACGAGCTGTACCCGATGTTGGTCAGCGGGCAGCCGGGGGGCGGGGCGAGCGCCGGCTCGGTGACGGGGGAGGGCGAGACCCCCCCGATCGTGGACGTCGCGGTGGTGCCCCGGCCGACGGGCGGCGATGTCGCCACCGAGCTGGCCTCCTGGTTCGGGTGCGTGCCGGCGGCCGTGGACGGCTCCCCGGTGCTGCCCGGCAACCCGGCCGGCTTCTGCGATCCCCAACTCCAACCCGTCATCGACTCGGTGTTGACCGGGGGTACCCCGCTGTCCGAGGTCGAGGCCGAGCTGGAGGACGCGCTCTGGCAGCGGGCGGTCGCGCTCCCGCTGTTCCAGCTGGCCGAGACGGTGGTCGCCACCGAGGAACTCGACGGACTGGCGCACACCCGGCCGTTCCTCGGCCCCTTCTCCAGCGCCCTCCACTGGCGACGGGTCGGAGCCTGACGGCGGCGCGTACCCCCGGGAGGAACGGCGTCGGGTGCGACGGGGATTCGGTGCCGGGGGCGGAGCCCGCTTGGGAGAATCCACGGCGGTGAATTGGGGCCGAACGGCGGGAAGAACACGCCCGTAACACCAGGGCAATAGTGTTCAAAAAACGGACGTGTCCGTTCGGTTAGTGGACGATAACCCTCCGCGTGCGAGGAGTCACCTTTTGGTCACGATCCAGTGTTCCCAGGTGACCGCCACCTGTCGCAGTTCTTACCGTTCCGCCAATGGCGAACCGGCTTCCGGGTTGGGCCGCTGATGGGTGGTTCGGGTCATGACCGTTGGTTGCGGTCCGCTGACCCAGTGCTAGGAGGGCACACCAAATGAGGAGAACGAGGTCTGTCGCCGCGGTCGCGGTGACGATGAGCGCCGCGCTCGTGCTGAGCGCCTGCGGCGGCGGAGGCGGCAACGGCGACGACAACGGCGGTGGCGGGGGCGGCCTCAACGACTCCAGCGCGACCGGTGGGAAGGGCAACAACGGCGACGGCACCTACAACGTGCCGGAGGTCGAGCAGGGCGGCACCGTGACCGTCACGCACGACGCGGCCTACACGTCGTACAACAACGGTGCGCGCAGTGCCAACAACTTCAACAACACCCTGGTGTTGAACCCGGTGATCTCGGAGCCGTTCGTCGTCACCGACACGATGGAGATCCTGCTCAACGCCGACGTGATGGAGTCGGCGGAGGTCAGGAGCGAGGACCCGCAGGTCGTCGAGTGGAAGATCCGCGAGGGCGTCACCTGGTCCGACGGTGAGCCCTGGGACTGCAGCGACTTCTACCTGTCCTGGTTCTCCAAGAGCAAGCTGGCCACCACCGAGGACGGCGGTGAGCTGTTCGCGCCGGCCTCCACCACCGGTTACGACATCATGACCGGTACGTGCGAGGACGACCGCACCTTCGTCGGCGAGTTCTCCGAGACCTACGCCGACTGGACCGGGCTGTTCGGCAGCAAGGCGGTCCTGCCGGCGCACATCCTGGAGCAGGAGACCGGCATCGAGGACGTCCTGGAGCTCAGCGCCGACAGCCCGCAGGACGAGCTGGACGCGGCCGCCGAGTTCTGGAACGAGGGCTGGAACGGGTTCAACCCGGAGCTGATGCCCTCCTCCGGCCCGTACATGTTCGACAGCTGGCAGCAGGGCACCTCGGTGACCCTGGTGCGCAACCCTGAGTGGATCGGCAACCCCGGCGGGCCCGACACGATCACGCTGCAGAACATCGCCGACGCCAACGCGCAGGTGACCGCGCTGCAGGACCAGCAGGTGCACGTCATCGCGCCGCAGGCCAACAGCGAGACCGCCGAGCAGCTCCAGGCGCTGACCTCGCAGGGCGTCACCTACGAGGCGAAGGCCGGTCTGACCTTCGAGCACCTCGACATCAACCTCGCCAGGGAGAAGTTCCAGGACCTCGCCCTGCGCCAGGCCTTCGCGGCCTGCGTCGACCGCGAGGAACTGGTCGACAAGCTGCTGAAGAGCGTCGACCCGGAGGCCGCCCCGCTGGGCAGCCTGCTGTTCCTGCCCGAGGAGCCCGGCTACGAGGACCTCTACAGCGACATCACCGGCCTGGGTGCCGACGCCGCCAAGGAGATCCTCGAGGAGGGCGGCTGGACCCAGGGTTCGGACGGCGTCTACGAGAAGGACGGCGAGCGCGCCTCGCTGACCATCAGCCACACCGCGCTGGACCGCCGCACCGACTCGGTCGCCCTCATCCAGGGCACCTGCGCCGAGGCCGGCATCGAGGTCATCAACGACACCGACGACAACTTCCTGGACACCCGCGTCAGCGAGGGTGACTACGACGTGGCCCTGTTCGCCTGGGTCGGTACCCCCTACAAGTCCTCCAAGGCCTCGCTGTACAGCATCGGTGGCGGCCAGAACTGGAGCGGCTGGGAGAACCAGGAGGCCACCGACCAGTTCGAGATCGTGAAGAACAGCCTCGACGAGGACGAGCGGTCCGCCGCGCTGTCCGCCGCCGACAAGGCCTACGCGGAGGACGTCCTGTCCATCCCGCTCTTCCAGGTGCCCGACGCCTGGGCCTACGCCGAGAACGTGGACCAGGTCACCTACCAGGGCTCCGACGGTGTGACCTGGAACGTCGCGGAGTGGGAGGTCAGTTCCTGACATCGGTCGCATGACACGGGGCCGGGCCGACGGGGTCCGGCCCCGTGTGCCACCCGAGGGTGGCACCGACCGGTGGCCCCTGCCGGTGCAGCCCGCGATCGGTCCGCCCGGGACTGACGTTGGCTTGGTATCGAGGACGACATCGTGCTCCGCTACATCATCCGCAGAATCCTCATATCGATCCCCATCCTCGGGATCGGCTCCTTCCTGGCCTACCTGCTGGTGTCCGCGGCCGGCAACCCGATCGGCGAGTACCGGGCCACCCCCGGTGTCACCGAGGAGGACGTCCAGAACCTGATGATCGAGCTGGGGCTCGACCGTCCGATCTGGGCCCGGTACTGGGACTGGCTCACCGGTTTCCTCACCGGTGACTGGGGCGAGAGCCTCGCCCTCGGTTCGGCCAAGGCCGACGTCTACGAGGAGGTCATGCGTGCCTTCAGCGTGACCTTCCGGCTCGTCATCGGCGCCGAGATCCTCGCGATCGTCCTGGGTGTCGCCATCGGCGTGCTCGCCGCGGTGCGCCAGTACACGATCTTCGACTACGTGGCGACCACCGCCGCCTTCGTCATGTTCTCCATGCCGCTGTTCTGCGTGGCGATCGTGCTGAAGATGTACGGCATCCGCTTCAACGACCTGTTGGTCTCGATGGGCGGTGAGCGCTGGATCCGCACGATCCCACCGGCCCAGGGGTTCCAGGGGTCCTTCTTCGAGCAGGTCAGCCAGTACGTGGGCGTCTACCTCCTGCCCACTCTGAGCCTGATGCTCATCAGCTTCGCCGCGTACAGCCGTTTCCAGCGCGCCTCCATGCTGGAGACGTTGGGCTCCGACTACGTCCGCACCGCCCGGGCGAAGGGCCTCCGCCCGTCCCGGGTCATCTTCCGGCACGCCTTCCGCAACGCGCTCATCCCGGTGACCACGATGGTCTCCCTGAACTTCAGCGCGGTGCTCGGTGGCGCGATCATGACCGAGATGGTCTTCGGCTGGCGGGGCATGGGCAGTCTGCTGGTCGACGCGGTCGGCCAGAAGGACCCGCCGATGCTCATGGGCTGGCTGATGGTCACCGCCGTGCTGACAGTCGCATTCAACCTGGTCGCCGACATCGTGTACGGCTTCCTGGACCCGAGGATCCGCCTTGGCTGACACAGTGACGAAGACGACGCCGGACGAACCGGACACGACGCCCCGGGCGGGCCACGAGTTCGACACCGAGGCGCGCAAGCAGTGGAAGATCGTGCTGCGGCGCTTCCTCCGGCACCGGATGGCGATGATCAGCCTCAGCGTGCTGGTGCTGATCGTGCTCGCGGCGATCGTGATGCCCTGGTTCCTCCCGTACGACCACACCTACACCGGCGGCGGGCGCTACGAGGACCCCGGGCCCGACCATCCGCTCGGCACCGACAACCTCGGTCGGGACATGCTGGCCATGCTGGTGCGCGGAACCCAGTTCTCGCTGCTCATCGCGGTGGTCGTCGCCGCGATGGCCACCGTGATCGGGGTGACCCTCGGCGCGGTCGCCGGGCTGCTCGGCGGGTGGGTGGACACGCTGTTCATGCGGCTGGTCGACCTGTGGCTGATCATCCCGCAGCTGGCGCTGGTGGCCCTGGCCGCGAGCGCCTTCGGTAGCAGCTGGTACCTGGTGGCAATCGCGCTGGGCCTGTTCAGCTGGATGTCGGTGGCCAGGATCAACCGGGGGCTCACCCTGTCCTTGGCGAACCAGGAGTTCGTCGAGGCGGCCAGGGCGATGGGCGCGAGCAACACCCGGATCGTGGTCAAGCACATCCTGCCGAACCTGACCGGTGTCATCACGGTCAACGCGACCCTCGCGGTGGCCACGGCCGTGCTCGCCGAGGCGGCGCTGTCGTTCATCGGCCTCGGGGTCAACATCCCCGACACCTCGCTGGGCCTGATCATCAACAACAACTACGCCCAGCTGGAGCTGCGGCCGTGGCTGTTCTGGGCGCCGTTCCTGGTGATCGTGCTGATCTCGCTGACCGTGAACTTCATCGGCGACGGCATCCGGGATGCCTTCGACCCGAAGCAGACGAAGGTGCGTGCCTGATGACGACGACAGCAGGTGACCTGCTCACCGTCGACAACCTGACGGTCGAGTTCCCGACCGACGACGGGGTGGTCCGCGCGGTCCGCGGTGTGTCCTTCACCCTCCGCCAGGGCGAGGTGCTGGGCGTCGTCGGCGAGTCCGGCTCGGGCAAGTCGGTGTCGTCGATGGCGGTGATGGGGCTGCTGCCCCGGAGCGCCCGCATCGGCGGGTCCATCCGCTTCCGCGACACCGAGATCGTCGGTCTCGGCCAGCGGCAGCTGGAGAAGCTGCGCGGCAACGACATCGCGATGATCTTCCAGGACCCGATGACCTCGCTGAACCCGGTGTACACCGTGGGCTGGCAGTTGTCGGAGGCCTACCGGGCCCACCACAGGGTGTCCAAGAAGGTCGCCTGGGCCAAGGCGGTGGAGGCCCTCGAACTGGTCGGCATCCCGCAGCCGGACCGGCGGGCGGCGCAGTTCCCCCACGAGTTCTCCGGCGGGATGCGGCAGCGGGTGGTGATCGCGATGGCGATCATCAACGATCCGACGCTGATCATCGCGGACGAGCCGACCACGGCGCTGGACGTGACCGTGCAGGCCCAGGTGTTGGAGACGCTGCTGCGCATCCGTGACGAGACCTCGGCCGCCATCATGATCATCACGCACGACCTCGGCGTGGTGGCCGGGATGGCCGACCGGGTCCAGGTGATGTACGGCGGGACCGTGGTCGAGTCGGGCCAGGTGGACGCCGTGTTCGAGCAGCCGAGGATGCCGTACACGGTCGGCCTGCTGGGATCCATCCCGCACCCCGACCTGCTCGGCAAGCGGCTGACCCCGATCAAGGGCGCCCCGCCGTCGCTGATGAACCTGCCGCCGGGGTGCGCCTTCGCCCCCCGTTGCCCGCTCGCCGGGCCGGAGTGCGACGAGGCCGAGCCGGAGCTCGTGCCCGTCGGCGTGTCCGGGCACACCAGCCGCTGCCTCAAGTGGGACGAGCTCGGTGGCGACGACGACAGCCGGGAACTGTTCGAGCACGACGAGATCGGTGCGGTGGAGAACCCGGCCTCGCTCACCCAGGCCGATCCGGAGCTCGCCGTCGTCGAGGACGTGGCCGAGGTCGAGCAGCGCATGGCCCGCGAGGAGGGCAGCAACCCATGACCACCGCGAAGACGTCCCCCTCGGACGCCGCACCAGCCGGGGCCGACACCGGCCAGCCACTGCTCCAGGTCAGCGACCTGGTGAAGAGCTTCCCCGTTCGCGGAAAGGGGATCATCCCCCGCACGGTCGGGCAGGTGCAGGCGGTCGCCGGCATCTCCTTCGACCTGCGCGCCGGGGAGACGCTGGGGCTGGTCGGGGAGTCCGGCTGCGGCAAGTCCACCACCGGCCGGGCCATCCTCCAGCTGCACCGGCCGACCTCCGGATCGGTGCGGTTCGAGGGCAGGGAACTGGTCGGCCGAACGGCCCGGCAGTTGCGTTCGGTCCGCCGGGACATGCAGATCGTGTTCCAGGACCCCTACGCCTCGCTGAACCCGCGCTGGACGGTGAACTCCGTGGTCCGGGAACCCCTGGAGATCCACCACTCCTCCTGGGGCGACAAGAGGATCCAGGCCAAGGTGAACAACCTGCTGGAGCTGGTGGGGCTCAACCCGGAGCACCGCAACCGGTTCCCGCACGAGTTCTCCGGCGGGCAGCGGCAGCGCATCGGCATCGCGCGGGCGCTGGCCCTGGAACCCAAGCTGCTCGTGCTCGACGAGCCGGTGTCCGCGCTCGACGTGTCCGTGCAGGCGGGCGTGGTCAACCTGCTGGAGGAGCTCCAGCAGCGGCTGAACCTCGCGTACCTGTTCGTCGCGCACGACCTGTCCATCGTGCGGCACATCTCACACCGGATCGCCGTGATGTACCTGGGCAAGATCGTGGAGATCGGCACCCGCGACGAGGTGTACGGCCGGGCCACCCACCCGTACACGCAGGCGTTGCTCTCCGCCGCACCGCTGCCCGACCCGAAGGCGGAACGGGAACGCCAGCGGATCGTCCTGACCGGTGACGTGCCCAGCCCGGTCAACCCGCCCTCGGGCTGCCGGTTCCGCACCCGCTGCTGGAAGGCCCAGGACATCTGTGCCACCGAGGAGCCGAAGCTGGAGGCGCGGGGCGAGGACGGGCACCTGTCCGCCTGCCACTTCCCCGAGGTCCGCTCGCGGGAGAGCTGAGCCGGGCCACACCGCCCGGCCGACCCCCGCCCGGTGTCCCGCCGGGCGGGAGGTGCGGCCGTGCCGCCGCCCCGGCCCCCACGGGGACCCGAGGTGCCCCGTCGCGGCACGGCGGTCGACGCGTTCCTTACGCTGGCTCGGTGACGACTGCCCCAGCGCTCCGCCTGACCGCCGCGCCGCGGTTACTCCTGGTACACGCCCACCCCGATGACGAGAGCATCTGGACCGGGGGAACGATCGCCCGGTACGCGGCGCAGGGGGTCGCGGTCACCGTCGTGACGTGCACCCTCGGCGAGGAGGGCGAGATCATCCCGGAGGGGTTGCGCGGCCTCGGCCCCGACCACGCCGACCAGCTCGGCGGTTACCGGGTCGGCGAGCTCCGCTCGGCCTGCGCCGTCCTCGGCGTGGACGACCACCGGTTCCTCGGCGGCATCGGCCGGTGGCGGGACTCGGGCATGCTCTGGGACGCCCCTGGCTTCGCCACCGCCGCCCCCGACGCGCACCCCCGGGCCTTCGCGCTCGGCGACCTCGCCGAACAGACCGCGGCCCTCGTGGAGGTGCTGCGCGAGGTGCGACCCCAGGTGGTCGTCACCTACGGCCCGGACGGGGGCTACGGCCACCCCGACCACGTGCGGGCGCACGACGTCACCATGTCGGCCACGGCACAGGTGCCCGAGGTCCTCCGCGTGTTCCACGTCGTCAACGCCGCGAGCGCCGTCAAGGAGGGGCTGGCCGAGATCGCCGCCCTCGGCGACGCCCACCCCTACCAGGTGCCCGCCGTCGGCGAGGTGCCCTCGACCCCCGACGACGAGGTGGACTCGGTGATCGACGTGGCGGACCACGTCCCGGCGAAGCTCAACGCGATGCGCGCGCACGCCACCCAGGTCCAGGTGTGGCACGGCGGCCCGGGGCAGGCCGTGTACGCCCTGTCCAACGACATCGCCCAACCGGTGCTGCGGGCCGAGTCCTACGTGTTGGCCAGCGGGAACCCGGCCGGTGCCGCGACCGACCTCTTCGGGGGCCTGCCAGGAGAACGCGGGGAGGACGCCTGATGAAGACGGTGCCGGACTGGCTGCTGCTCGCCATGCTGGTGCTCGACGCGGTGGTCCTCGCGCTGCTCGCCCTGTTCTTCCTGCCGTTGCGGGTCGGTGTCGTTCCCGTGCCCGTCACCGCCGTCCTGGCCGGTGCCACCAACGTGCTGCTGGTGCTCGCGGCGGGGCGGATCTCGGGCCGGATGCGGGTCGCGGGAGCCCCGCTGCTGGCCTGGGTGGTGGTGGTCATCGTGTTCGGGGTCGCCGGCCCCGGTGGCGACGTGGTGCTCATGGGCGACTGGCGGGGCCTGCTCCTGCTGGCGCTGGGCGCGCTGCCGCCCGCGATGGTGCTGGGCACGCTGAGCGGGCGGTACCGGGCGGCGACCAGGACGGCGCGCGGCGGGGCCACCGGAGTGGCCGCCCGGAAATGATCCGGTCAGGGGCGGAGCTGCTCAGCCGGGGGACCAGTACCGGTAGCGGTGGTGTTCGGTGCAGCCCAACCCCTCGTACAGGCGGCGGGCCGCGAGGTTGCCCTCGGTGACCTGGAGCAGGCAGCGCTCCGCGCCTCGATCGGCCGCCCAGCCGGCGAGCGCCCCGACGAGGGCTCGGGCCAGGCCCGTCCGGCGGTGCTCCGGCCGGACGGCGAGGCGAGCGACGTGCAACCAGCGGTTCCCCGGCGTCCCGACCACGCAGCCGCGCACGGCGGCCACGGGCACGCCCGCCACGGTGGACTCCCCGAACCCGACGGCGCCGTCCTCGCGGCGCGCCGGCGCGAGGACCGCGCGTTCCGCCGTCCCCGGGGCGCGGGTGCCGGCGGCCAGCTCCCACCAGCCGGGGCCGGGCGGGCTGGCGTGCACGAGGTGCGCCGGACCGGTCGCCGGCGGATCCGCCACCCCGACCGGACGGGGCCGGTCGTTCCCGACTGAGACCAACGGAGACGGGCAGCGGGTGAGGCCGGCTGCCGCTCCGCCCACCAGCGCGTCGAGCCGACCGCTGAGCACGAGCGTCTCCGAGCCGTGGTCCGGACGCCAGCCGAGCGCCCGAAGACCGGCCTCCACGGGATCACCCAGCACCACCTGGGCGCGGGGGACGATCCCGTGGGTTCCGGCGAACGCCAGCAGCCGGGGAACCACCAGGGGCGCGTCCGCCGCCGCCGGTCCGGGTGTCCCCGAGTTCGCCCGCAGGGTGAACCCGGCGGCGGCGCGGAACCGCCACCCCAGGACACGGTCCTCGGTCAACGCCGGCCAGGCGTCGGCGCACAACTCCTCGACCACTCGCTCCCGCACCGCCGCATCCTGCCCCGACCCCGCCGCGCACCGGAAGGCGGTATGGGCTGCGCCACGCCGAACCCCGACCGCGGCGCGCCCGCGTGGCGGGAGCCGGAAACGGGAGGAGTGGACTCCGAGGGGGGTGGGGCACCAGGGTGGACGGCGAGAGATACTGGAACGGCCGTGCGTCGAAGGTCCGCACGGGCGACTGGACGATGAGCAGGAGAGCCGCCGTGACCTACGTCATCGCTGAGCCGTGCGTGGATGTCCTCGACAAGGCATGCATCGAGGAGTGCCCAGTGGACTGCATCTACGAGGGCGACCGGATGCTGTACATCCACCCGGACGAGTGCGTGGACTGCGGGGCGTGCGAGCCGGTCTGCCCCGTCGAGGCGATCTACTACGAGGACGACGTGCCCGACCAGTGGGCGGCCTACACCAAGGCGAACGTCGACTTCTTCGACAAGCTCGGCTCGCCGGGTGGAGCGGCCAAGGTCGGCAAGGTCAGCGACGACCCCGCCTGGATCGCGCAGCTGCCCCCGCAGGGGGAATGACGAGGTGAGCACCAGGCGGACCGGCGGCCGGCGGCTGCCCGACTTCCCGTGGGACTCGCTGCGCGCGTCACGGGAGCGGGCGGCGGTCCACCAGGACGGCCTCGTGGACCTGTCGGTGGGCACTCCGGTCGACCCGGTCGCGCCGGAACTGCGGGCCGCGTTGGCCTCGGTGTCCGACCAGGGCGGCTACCCGACCACCCACGGCACCCGGGAGCTCCGGGAGGCCGTGGTGGCGGGCCTGGCCCGTCGGCACGGGGTGGTGGCGCTGCCCACCGACGCGGTGCTGCCCACGATCGGGTCCAAGGAGCTCGTGGCCTGGCTGCCGACGCTGCTGGGCCTCGGGCCGGGTGACGTCGTCGCGATCCCCGAACTCGCCTACCCCACCTACGAGGTGGGTGCGCGGCTCGCGGGAGCGGACGTCGTCCGCCTCGCCGACGGGGAACGCCCACCACGCGGGACGCGGCTGGTGTGGCTGAACTCCCCGTCCAACCCGACGGGGCGCGTGCTGGGGGCGGCGGCGCTGGCCGAGTCGGTCGCCGCCGCGAGGGAACTCGGGGCGGTCGTCGCCTCGGACGAGTGCTACCTGGCGCTGGGCTGGGACACCGAGCCGGTGTCCGTCCTGCACCCGGACGTGCTCGCCGCCTCCGGGGTGGGCGATTCCCTCGCCGGTCTGCTCGCGGTGCACTCGTTGTCGAAGTCCTCGAACTTCGCCGGCTACCGGGCCGGTCTCCTCGCGGGCGATCCGGTGCTGGTCGCCGAGGTCCTGGAGGTGCGCAAACACGCGGGCATGATCGTGCCCCGCCCCGTGCAGGCGGCGATCACGGCGGCGATGTCGGACGACCGGCACCTCGACGAGCAGCGGACCAGGTACGCGGCACGGCGGGCGGTCCTGCTGCCGGCGCTGCGTGCGGCGGGGTTCACCGTCGAGCACTCCGAGGCCGGCCTGTACCTGTGGGCCTCGCGGGGCGAGGACGCGTGGAGGACCGTGTCCTGGTTCGCCGACCGGGGGATCCTGGTCGCTCCCGGCGACTTCTACGGCCCGGCCGGCGGGAACCACGTCCGGGTCGCGCTGACCGCGACCGACGAACGGGTCGCCGCCGGCGCGGCC
>NZ_AGVX02000073.1 GCF_000239155.1 Actinoalloteichus spitiensis RMV-1378 | reverse complement strand
GGCCAGCCGCCACTCGGTGCCCCCGAAGGCGGTTGCTGACCGTGGGACCCCGGCTGTCCACCGGGCGGTCCGGGTTGCTGTGGCGGGACGGACATCTGCTCTTCTCCTCGGGGAGGCGGCTGTTCTCCGCGATCGGCGACTCGGTGCGCGTCGCCGCGCACCACGCAACCTAGCGGTGACGGCCGGTGCTCAGGAGCGTTCTCCCCGTGAAGGGTCGGATGACGCCGGACACGTCCGACCCGGCCGGCCTGCGCCCCGCCGGGCTCTCGGGTCACCGGAACGGCGGAAGGCCGCGACGAGGGAACGTCGCGGCCTTCGCGGGAGGGCTCCGGGTGGGGGCGGACGAACCCGCCCCCACCGCCTCAGTAGTCCAGGTTGTTCAGCTCGTCGAGCTGCCGCTGCATCTCCTCGAGCTCGCTGCCGAAGTCCGGAATCTCCGGCATGTCCATGTCGCCCAGGTCACCCATGTCCAGGCTGCCCGGGTCGAAGTCGGGGATGTCCAGGTCGCCCGGATCCATGTCGGGGACGTTCGGCGTGTTGGGCGTGCTGTCCCTGGTCGGCTCCGGTATTCCGCACAGCAGCCAGGCGTCGTCCTCCTTGGTGAGGGGGGCGCTCAGCTCCATGTCGTTGAACATCTCCATCATCGGGGCGGCGTCCCCGCCCACCCCGGAGATGTTCAGGGTGACGATCGCCCTCGCGTTGGTCTCGTCGACCTCCTCGACGCGCACCAGCGACCAATCCGCTGTGGCGTTCGCGAGCTCCGGCGGCACATCCGCGTTCTGCGAGGGGTCGAGGTCGGTGATGATGGTCTCGATCTGCTCGCGGTGCGCGCCGCAGCTCAGGTCCGCGAGCCGCTGCGTGTCGTTGTCGTTCATCGCGGCGACCGCGCTCTCCGCGACCGCCTGCGGGGTGCTGTTCGACCCGCCGCCGCCCAGGACGATGACGAGGACGACGACCAGACCGACGACGAGGACACCCCCGCCGGCGAGGATCCACGGCAGCGGGCTCTTCTTCTGGGGGCCGCCGGGACCCTGCGGTCCGCCCGGGCCGGGCTGGGCGGGGAACCCGCCGCTGGGCGGCCCGAACGGGGGCTGCCCGCCGGGCGGGGGCCCGTAGGGGCCCTGCGGCCCCGGCTGACCCTGCGGAGGCATACCGCCCTGGGGCCAGCCGCCCTGCTGCCCTGGCTGGCCCTGGGGTGGCATACCGCCGGGGGGCGGCTGCTGGCCCCAGCCGGGCTGCCCGCCGTAGGGGTCGGGCTGGTTGGGCGGGACGGACATGGCTTACTCCTTGTGACACTGGACCACTGGGGGCGACGGGCGGGCGGGCCGCACGTCGGCGGGCGGGGTGCGACGTTCCAGGGCGAACCGAAGTCCACCGGATCGGAGGAAGAACGCGCGCAGCACGGTACCCGCCAGCGATCGACCTCGGGGCGGGAACGGGAGAACTCGTCCCCGGAGGTGGCGGAGAGTGACGTACGGGACACCCGCCCGGCCTGTGGATCATTACCAACCGGGCTGATCGCCGGTACCGTGGACTCCACCAGTACGGGAGGAGGTGCCGAGATGGACCATGACCGTCCCGGCAGCCAGCCTGAGCCAGGCGGCACACGGCAGACCGACGGTGAAGATGTCGAGTTGACGGCGCAGATCCGATTCCTGGAAGACGAGGTGGCGCTGCTGCGCCGCAAACTGACCGAGTCACCTCGCCACAACCAGCTGTTGGAGCAGCGGCTGGCCGAGGCGTCCAACCGCATCAACCAGTTGACCGAACGCAACGCCAAGCTGGTGGAGACCCTGAAGGAGGCCCGCGGGCAGCTGCTCGCCCTCCGCGAGGAGGTCGACCGGCTGGCGCAGCCGCCGAGCGGTTACGGGGTGTTCCTCCGGGCTTACGAGGACGGCACCGTCGACGTCTTCACCGCGAGTCGACGGATGCGCGTCGCGGTCTCACCGGCGGTGGAGGCCGCCGAACTGAGCCTGGGGCAGACCGTCCGGCTGAACGAGGCCCTCACCGTGGTGGAAGCGGGGGACTTCGAACGTACCGGTGAGCTGTGCACCCTCCGGGAGGTCCTGGCGGAGGAGCAGGAGGGGCTGCCCCGGCGGGCACTCGTGGTCGGGCACACCGACGAGGAACGGGTGGTCTGGCTTTCCACCCCGTTGGCCGAGTCGAAGCTCAAGTCCGGTGACTCCCTGCTGGTGGACGGCAAGGCTGGATACGCCTATGAGCGCGTCCCCAAGGCCGAGGTGGAGGACCTCGTCCTGGAGGAGGTCCCCGACGTCCGCTACGAGGACATCGGCGGGCTGGGACGTCAGATCGAGCAGATCCGCGACGCCGTGGAGCTGCCGTTCCTGCACGCGGGGCTCTTCCACGAGTACGAACTGCGGCCTCCGAAGGGTGTCCTGCTGTACGGACCGCCCGGCTGCGGGAAGACCCTGATCGCGAAGGCGGTCGCCAACTCGCTCGCCAAGCAGGTCGTGGTGGCGCAGGGCGGGGAGGCCGGGCAGGCGAAGTCGTACTTCCTCAACATCAAGGGGCCCGAGCTCCTGAACAAGTTCGTGGGGGAGACGGAGCGCCACATCCGGCTGATCTTCCAACGCGCCAGGGAGAAGGCATCCGAGGGCACGCCCGTGATCGTCTTCTTCGACGAGATGGACTCGATCTTCCGCACCAGGGGCAGCGGAGTCTCCTCCGATGTCGAGACGACGATCGTGCCGCAGCTGCTGAGCGAGATCGACGGGGTCGAGGGGCTGGAGAACGTCATCGTGATCGGTGCCTCCAACCGGGAGGACATGATCGACCCCGCCATCCTGCGGCCGGGCCGGCTGGACGTGAAGATCAAGATCGAGCGGCCGGACGCGGAGGCGGCGCAGGACATCTTCTCCAAGTACCTGACGCCGAGTCTGCCCATCCACGCCGACGACCTGGCCGAGTTCCAGGGGGACAAGGCGGCGTGCATCGACGCGATGATCCAGCACACCGTGGAACGCATGTACGCGGAGAGCGACGAGAACCGTTTCCTCGAGGTCACCTACGCCAACGGTGACAAGGAGGTCCTCTACTTCCGCGACTTCAACTCGGGGGCGATGATCCAGAACATCGTCGACCGGTCGAAGAAGGCGGCCATCAAGTCCGTGCTGGAGACCAAGCAGCCCGGGCTCCGGGTCCAGCACCTGTTGGACGCGATCGTCGACGAGTTCGCCGAGAACGAGGACCTGCCCAACACCACCAACCCGGACGACTGGGCACGCATCTCGGGCAAGAAGGGTGAGCGCATCGTCTACATCCGAACCCTGGTGACCGGGAAGAACCAGGACGCCGGGCGGGCGATCGACACCGCGACCAACACCGGTCAGTACCTCTGAGAGCACACCACCGGTGACGGGGGGTCTCCGGCCAACGGCCGGAGACCCCCCGTCACCCGTTGGACCGTGGGGAGCGCGGTGGAGACCGCCTCCGGCGGCCCACGGGGGGTCTCCGCCGTCGGCGGCCCGAATTCCGCGGTGGGCGGGGT
>NZ_AGVX02000074.1 GCF_000239155.1 Actinoalloteichus spitiensis RMV-1378 | reverse complement strand
GCGGCGGCCCCCGCCGCCAACGGCAGCACCACGGGCGCCGCCGCCGGGACCAGGACCTTCGCCACCCCCACCAGCCGTTTCGCCCTGCGCCCGGAACCGACGTCCCGTTTCCTGCCGGCCATCTCCGCCACCTCCACGTGCTCGGCCGCCCGGTCCGCGGCGGCGATCCGCCAACGGCTGCCCCCATGCTCCCCCCGACGGCCACCGGGGCGCAGCCTGCGGTGGGGCGGGACGCACGACCACCGGCCGGCGGTCGAGGGGCCCGCCCCTCCGGGGCCGCGGCCGCCCCAGCGGCCACCGCCCACCGGGTGGGCGCCCAATCCTGGCAGACCCACCGCCCCGGCCGCGCGGCAACGCCGTGACCAGCGGCGACGTGGGGTGCCACCGGCCGGGCACGACCGAGACATAGGCTGGGTGCCGTGACGGACACCGTGCTGCTGGACGCCGGGGTCGTGACGCGGTGCCGCCGCCGCGTGCATCTCGAACACGACCCGGAGATGACCGGCGTCGAACTCGCACCCCTGGACAGCGGCGCCGAGCAGCGGATCGCCGACGCCGCCGCCCACCGGCGGCGGGTCGCGGACGGCCTGGCCGCCCGCTTCGGAACAGGGTGGGTGGAGATCCCCCGGAACACGTCGACGGCGCGGCGGGAACTCGAAACGCTGCGTGCCATGCGGGCCGGAACCCCCTACATCTGGGCGGCGCAGCTCCCCACCGACGAACACGGCGGACGCCGAGGCGGCATCGACCTCCTCGTCCGCTGCCACGACGGCTACGTGCCGGTGCTCGTCGTCCGCCACAAGGTCACCGACCCGGGAACCGGGGCCAGGACCAGCCCCCTCGACACCCCCCTGCCCGACCTGGCCCACCCGGACCCGCACCGGAAAGTCCGCCCGCAGGCCCGCGACCAGCTGCGACTCGCACACGCGTTCCGGCTCCTCCAGGCCGCCGGGCGGCAACGGTCGGGGCGCGCCACCGGCGGTGCCATCGGGATGGACGCCGACGTCGTCGTCTGGCACGACCTGGACGCACCCACCTGGCCGGGCAACCGCACCGCCCTGGACGAGTACGACCACCGTTTCGCCGACCGCCTTGCGGTGGCCACCGCCGCCGCGTCCGGCGCGGACCCCCTGGCCACCCCCTCCCGGATCATGGAATGCCGTTCCTGCCCGTGGTGGCCGATCTGCGAGGACCGGCTGCGCTCGGCCAGGGACGTCAGCCTGGTGGTGCGGGGTGAGGACGCGGTGGCGCTGCGGGACGCGGGCATCACCACCGTCGACGCGCTCGCCGCGCTCGACCCGGAGCAGGAGGACACCCACCCCCTCCCGGTGACCTCGCTGGCCGACGCCGTCGCCCTCGCCAGGGCGTGGCGACGTGACCTCAGCCTGGTGCGCCGCTCACCGCAGGTGACCGTGCCCAGGGCCGACGTCGAACTCGACATCGACATGGAGAGCTTCGGTGACGCCGGCGCCTACCTGTGGGGCTGTTGGCTTTCGGGTGCCGACATCGGCCTGGAACCCGGCTACCGCGCGTTCGCCACCTGGGAGCCGGTCCCGACGGAGGACGAGGCCCGTTCCTTCGGCGAGTTCTGGACATGGCTGCGCCTCGTCCGCTCGCGGGCCCGCGAGCGCGGGCTGACCTTCCGCGCCTACTGCTACAACGAACTCGCCGAGAACCGCTGGATGCTCTCCAGCGCGGAGCGGTTCCCCGGCCGGCCCGGCGTGCCCACCACCAGGGAGGTCCGCGGCTTCATCAGGTCCGACCAGTGGGTGGACATCTTCGCCAGCGTCCGGGACCACTTCCTCTGCACCAGGGGGAAGGGCCTGAAGACCATCGCCCCCGAAGCCGGTTTCGGGTGGCGCGACCCCGAGGCCAGCGGGGAGAACTCGATGCGCTGGTACCGCGACGCCGTCGGGTACGAGGGCCAGGTTCCCGACCTCGACCAGCGGAACCGCCTGCTCACCTACAACGAGGACGACGTCCGGGCGACCCTCGCCGTCCGGAACTGGATGTGTTCACCCGAGGTGGCCCGCGTCCCCTTCCTCGGGGACCTCTGACGGGCTGGTTCCGTCGCCACCCTGGCCCGTGGCACTGCCTCCCCCGTTCACTCCCCGGTGTTCGGTCCGACCAGGGAGAACTGGCCGCCCTGGGGGTCCCGGCAGGTCGCGAGCCGACCGTAGGGGCTGTTCTCGGCGGCCCGCACCACCACCCCACACCGCCCCGTGACGATGTCCAGCGCGTCGTCGGTGGCGGGGACCGCGAAGACGGTCCCCCAGCCCAGGGCGGTGTCCTCGGGTTCGTCCGATCCGACACCCCGCACACCGGCCACGTCCCGCCCGTCCACGCGGATCGTCGTGTAGTCGAAGTCCGCCGCCATTGGCGGGCTGATCTCCACCCCGAACACCCTGGCGTAGAAGGAACGCGCCGTCTCGGCGTCACGGGTGGCCAACTCGGTCCAGGCAACCGCCCCCGGCTGGTCCACCAGCTGGAACCCCCGGTGCCGACCGGCCTGCCACGCCCCGAACACCGCGCCGGCCGGGTCGGTCGCCAGCAGCATCCGGCCCTCCGCCATGACGTCGGTGGGCCCCATCACGAGTCGGCCACCAGCCTCGGTGACGGCGCGAGCGGTGGCGTCGACGTCATCGCTCGCCAGGTACACGCCCCAGGTGACGGGGGCGTCCGACTCCTGGGGCTGGAACAGGCCCGCCGCGACCTTCCCACCCACCGATGCCGTGGTGTAGTAGCCGGTCTCCGGCGGCCCCTCGTCGAACTCCCACCCCAGCACGGCCCCGTAGAAGTCCATCGCGGCGCGCCGGTCGCGGGCCCAGTAGTCGGCCCAGCACGGCGTCCCCTGGTCGTAGCCTCGCGCCTCGCCCATGGTCCCCGCTCCTCCACCGAAGCGGCGGGGCGACGTCCCGCCCCGCGCGGTCGCACCACTACCGGGTAGCCGTGCTCGTCTGCCGCAAACCCGCCCCGGCGGTGGAGGAACCCCGTGGGCGTCGTGGTCGCCGCCCACGAGCCCCGGCCAGCACCTCGCCGCCCACGTGGGCCACGCCCCGGGCAGTCCACCCGCCCTGGTCCGCTCACCCGGCGCGCCCGGTCACACCCCCGCCGGGCGCGGCGGCAGACCGCAGTCGGCGATGACCCGGGTCATCGCCCGGTCGAACGCCGTCGAGGAGAAGTGCTCCCGGCAGATCTCCACCAGCTCCGCCTGCACGTCGGCCCACAGGACGTCGTCGGCGAGCAGCCGGTCACAGGCCTCGACCAGCTCGGCGGGCGACGAACCCACGAGGTGGCGGGCCAACACACCGAGGTGGAGCCCCTCCGCACCGACCGGTGTCGTCACGAAGGGCAGACCGGCCGCCATCGAGTCCACGAACTTGATCTTCACGCCGGCGCCGTAGCGCATGGGGACCACGTGCACCCGGGCGCTCGCCAGCCAGGGACGGGGGTCGGGCACCTTGCCGGTGACCTCGATGTCGTCGCCGCGCAGCGCCAACACGGCCGGCGAGGGGTCGGCGCCGATCACGCGGAGCCGCAGACCCGGGTGGCGTTCCCGCAGGCCGGGCAGCACGTCGCCGACCAGCTCGAGCACCGCCCGCTCGTTGGGGGTGCCGGGGGTGCCGTCGAAGCCGCCGAAGAAGGCCAGCCCGTCGCGCCCCTCCAGACCGGGAACCTCGACCACCGGCGGAGTCGGATAGCAGGCCACCCTGATCGGCCGGTCGGGAGCGACCGACGCCGCCCACTCGGCTTCCTCCTCGCTCACGCAGACCCCGACATCGGCCCAGGTGAACGCGGCGGTCTCCTGGTCGCGCAGTCGGGTGGCCTCCACCGCGAACCGCCGCCGCTCGTCCGAGTCCGTCGCCGTCTCGAAGTGCTGCTGCGGTCGGCGGTGGAACAGCGCCTCCGCGTCGTACACGCGGACGGCCTGGGGTTGGCTGCGGGAGATCGGCTCGCCGTGGCTGACGAAGTTGTGCGGGCGGAACGCCACGATCACGTCGTACAGCCCGGCGCGTTCCCGCCCCCACGCCTCGGGGTCCTCGACCCCCCACACCACCTCGACACCGCGCGCCCGCAGCGCCGGGGCGCACTCCCGAGCACGGTCGGGGAACGCGGCCAGGTAGGTGACCCTACCGGCGGGATGCGCGTCGACCCACGCGTCGAGCACGGCCTGCGTCCTCGGGTCGCCCCGGCCCCGGTCGGCCTGGGGAACCCGGTCGTCGATGAGCAGCACCCGGTGGGGGGCTGGCCGGTCCCGCAACTGGATCTGCCGGTGCGGAGCCTCCTCCATGCCGATGCGCGGGGGCCTGCCGCGCAGCACCGGAGCCTGGCGCCGGCGGAACACACCGTGGTTGTGCCGCATGAGCTCGGCGGCCCGCTCCGACCCCGAGCTGCCGTGCCGGACGTGCGTCACCCGGGATGCGGGCTCGACCCAGGTGAGCCATCCTCGGCGTCGGAGCTCCAAGGCCAGGTCGACGTCCTCGAAGTACGCGATCTCGTAGTCGGGGGAGAACCCGCCGGCGGCGAAGAAGGCCCGTCGGCGGATGAGCAGGCACGCGGCCGAGGCGTAGTCCACGACGCGGGGGAACAGGTCGTCGAGCTGGGTACGCTCCGCGTCCCACGCCTGGCACCAACCGTCGCCGCCGATGACGCTGCCCGCTTCCTGGAGCTCTCCGTCCTGACCGAGCAGCACCGGGGCGACCGCACCCACGTCCGGCCGGCGGTCCAGCACCGCGAGCAGCGGTTCCAACCAGCCTTCGGAGAGTTCGACGTCGGCGTTGAGGAAGCAGACGAGCTCGGTGTCGGCCTGCCGCACCCCGAGGTTGCACCCGGCGCCGAACCCGAGGTTCTCCCGCAGCCGCAGCAGGGTGACCTCGGCGCGGTCGGTGAGACGTTCCTCCAACCAGTCCGCCGTCCCGTCCAGGGACGCGCTGTCGACCACGACGACCCGGTAGGGGACGGTGGTGTGCTTGCGCAGGCTGTCCAGGCAGTTCATGACGAGGTCGCCACCACCGTGGCTGACCATGACGAAGGTGACGGCCCTCGTCGCCGGCACGTCGACGGCGGCCCCGTTCACGAGTCCCGAACCTTCCCGTAGGCGTCCCGCAGCGGTCGGGTCCACCGCACGAGCTTCGTGTGCTGCCAGGCCTCCAGCTCACGCCGGAGCTCCGCCTCCCTGGCCGCGGCGGCGGCGTGCGCCGCGCGTTCCGCCTCCAACTCGGCCCGGACCTGGTCGGTCTCACCGCGGGCCTCGCGGGTCTCCTGCCAGGCCGAGGTGAGGGCCTCCACCAGTTCACCGCGTTCCAACAGCACCCGTTGCCGCAGCCGCGAGTTGGCCTCGCGCAGCGCCGTGTTCTCGGCGGCGAGCTCCACCGCCCGGCGGTCGAGGTGGCCGCCGCGCCGACCGAGGGTCTCCTCGGCGATGAGGGCCACCGCGTCGAAGTGCTCGTCCAGCCGCCGACGGGCCAGGGTGACGGGGCTGGGTGCGTCGACGGGGGCGAGGGCGGCGCGTACCGCGGCCGGGAGACCTCCCAACGTCGGGGCCACCTGTTCGGGCCGTCCGAACTCGCGGATCGCCGGGCTGTCCTCGCCTTCCGGGTCGAACAACACCCAGGGCGTGCCCACTCCCGCCGAGGCGGCCGCGGTGTGTTCGTCGCCCGCGATGACCAGGGACGCCCCGGCGAGGACGGCGAGGCGGTCCTCGACCACCAGACCGGCGGGGAGCCGGTACGCCTCCCCCGGCGGGGTGGGCGCCAACCAGCTCGGCGCGTCGGTCACGGCCGGGCCGGTGGGCAGGACGACGACCGGGGGGACGGGGCCAGGGCGACCAGCGGAGGTCAGTGCCCGGCGGAGCCGTCCGGTGAGCCGCTCGACGAGTTCCGGTCCGGCCGAGCCGGGGACGGCGCTGGGCAGCACGACGTAACCGTCGTCCGCCGGCAGCCGCCCCAGCTGGCGGAGCTGGCGGCGGAGCGAGGTCATGGCCGCCTCGTCCAGCCACCGGCCGGCGAGGATCCCGGGGTGGGGGAGGACGACGGGGTCGAGCTCCACGGCCGGGTCGAGGCGCCGCGCCGAGGTGAGGAGCCGAGTCCGGGAACGCTGGTCGCGCACGGCGCACCGGGGTTGCCGCGCGGCCGCCCGGACGACCTCCTCGGACGGGAACGGGGCGACCCGCACCCCGGACCACACCACGGGGTGGTCGGTTTCGAGGTCGGCACCCAGGCCGTGGTCCAGCAACCCGGCGGCACCCTCGGCGCGGTCGTCGCCGTACCGCGCCGTGAGGGAGCCCGGCTTGCCGGCCAGCGGGAACGACGGTGCGACGAGCGTGAACGTGGTCGTCTCGGCCAGCCGGTGGCGTCGGCCGGCATCCGACGGCCCGAGCGGTTCGGCGGTGTCGGTGACGGCGGTGTTGGGCGAGGCGTTCCAGCCCAGGGGTGCGAGCGTGGTGATCCGCCAGCCCGGCAGGCGGGCCCCGATCTCCTCACGCACCAGCCAGGGCAGCAGCTGGTCACCGAAACCGGCCGTGTCCGAACTGGACCAGAGGGCGGCCGCTCCTACCACTGGTGGACTCGAAGGATCTGGCACGCCCGCACTGTATCCAAGCCGCCGCGAGCGGCGTCCCCGAACCAGGGAAAGCCCGGCCAGGTGTGACCAGCCCGGGTTGGCGGTGCCTCGCCAGCGGCGGCGTGACCGGAAGTCCATCGGGGTACGCACCCTTCCTGATCGTTCCGGCCAAGGCCGGACCAGCCGGACCGGAAGCGCCAGGGGAGGACGGGTTCCGCGGCACGCATCCCCCACCCACCCCGGGGGGACGACCCCGAGGCCAGTCTATCGGGGGAGGAGGTCCTGCCGGGCGGCTCGGCGCTGGACCTGTGGATGGCGCGTCCCCTGTGCACAACCCGGGCCGGGTGGGCTTCGCGACCCACGCCCCCGTCGGAACGAACCGGGAAGATGGCGCTCCGTTCCTCCGATGACGTCCCGGGCGTCGCCGGTGGCCGGCCCGCCGGCCTGGCGGAGGCGCGGTCGCCGCGCACCGGCCTGCGGCGGTGCCAACCGGCCCGCGCGTCCCG
>NZ_AGVX02000075.1 GCF_000239155.1 Actinoalloteichus spitiensis RMV-1378 | reverse complement strand
CACCCCGGTCGCGGCGGACGCCGACCACGCGCGGGCGGCCCCCGAGCCCTCCCGGCAGGACACCACCGCCCACCCCGGTGCCCGGCCCGACGTCGGGGCGACCCGGGCCGACGCGGCGCAGCCACCACCACGGCCCCTCACGGGAGGGAGGACACGATGAGCCTGGGCTACCCGGAGTGCCCCCGGACCGAGCGGATCGAACTGGTGCACGGCCTGCGGGTCGAGGACCCCTACCGGTGGTTGGAGGACCCGCTGCGCCCCGCGACCCGCGACTGGGTCGCCGCCCAACAGGCGCTCGCCGAGGTCCACCTCACCGGCCTGCCCGGCCAGTCCGGTATCCGGCGGCTGCTGCGCGGCCTGGTCGCCGGGCCGACGGCGTCCCCGGTGAAACCGGCCGGGGCCCGCCGGTTCCGGGTGGGGCGGTCCTCAGCGTTGCGGCGGTGGACCCTCCAGGTCGCCGACGAACCGGACGCGCCGTGGCGGGCGGTGGTGGACACCGCCCAGTTGGGCGGGGACGGGGTGACGGTACGGCGCTGGCAGCCCTCCCCCGCCGGCCGCTACCTGGCCGTGCAGACCACGGTGGACGGCGCCGAGGACACCACCCCCCTCAACGTGGTCGACGTGGCGGCGCGGCGGGTGGTGGAGACCTCGCCGTTGACCCGCTACTCCCCGGTGTGCTGGCTGGCCGACGAACGGTCCTACTACTACGCCCGCCGACACCTGGACCGCCCGGGCAGCGGGGTCTACCTGCACCGGGTGGGCCACCCGTGGATCACCGACCAGCTGGTCACCGGCGACGACGAGCCCGTCACCCGCTACCACCTGGCCCTGTGGCACGACCGGTGGCTGGTGGTGTGCCGCCGGCACGGCACCAGCCGGGACACCACCCTGCTGGTCGCCGACCGGCACGCCGACGGCGAGGTCCGGGGGCTGGAGCTGACCGGCACCTCGGTGGGCGGGGTCCTGGTCGACCACGGTGGACGGCTGTTCGCGGTGACCACCGACGGCGCGCGTTTCGGCCGGCTCGTCGTGGCCGACCCCGACGCGGACGGCGCCTGGCGGTCCTGGCGCACCGTGCTGCCCGAGCAGCCACCGTCCGTGCTGGCCTCGGTGAGCCTGGCCGGTGTCGAGGGCGCCGAACGCCTGGTGGCGTTGCGCACCCTCGACGGCTACGGCTCGCTGACCGTGCACGACGCCACCGACGGCCGGCTGCTGACCGACGTGCGGCTGCCCGGACCGGGCACGGTGTCGGCGGTCAACCCCACCGACCACCCGTTCGTCCTCGCCGTCAGCTACACCGACTGGGTGACACCGTTGTCGGTGTGGCGGGTGGACGTCCGCACCGGGGACATGACGCCCACCGAGGCGGTGACCCGCCGCGACGAGGTGGAGGTGCTGCGCACCAGCTACCCCTCCGACGACGGCACCGAGGTGCCGATGACGATCCTGGCGCTGCGCCAGCGCGGCGGCCGTCGGCCACGGCCGACGGTGCTCACCTGCTACGGGGGCTTCGGGATCACCTTCCGCCCCGGGTTCCAACCCGACGCGCTCACCTGGGTGCTGGCCGGTGGGGTGATGGCCATCGCCGGGGTGCGCGGCGGCGGGGAACGCGGCCGCCAGTGGCACCTGGACGGCGCCGGCCCGCACAAGCCGAACGCGGTGCGCGACCTGCACGCGGCCGGCGACCACCTGGTGCGCCGCCGGTGGACGCGGCGGC
>NZ_AGVX02000076.1 GCF_000239155.1 Actinoalloteichus spitiensis RMV-1378 | reverse complement strand
GGCACGAGGACGTCCCCGCTGGCCCGAGCCCAGACCGACCAGGTCATCGCCGCCGTGCGGGCGGTCCTGCCCGACCTGCCGGTCGAGACGGTGGGCATCGAGACCAGCGCCGACCGATGGCACGGCAACCTGGCCGACCTGGGCGGCAAGGGCGCCTTCACCAAGGAGATCGACGGGGCGCTGGTGGCCGGCGAGGTCGACCTCGCCGTGCACTCGATGAAGGACGTCCCCGGTGACGTGCCGCTGCCCGCCGGCACCGAACTCGGCGCGTTCCTGCGCCGGGGGGACGCGCACGACGTGCTGATCTCCCGCTCCGGCGTGGGGTTGGCGGAGCTGCCAGAGGGGGCCCGGGTCGGGACCTCGGCGGTGCGCCGCCGCTCCCAGCTCGGGCTGTACCGGTCGGACCTGCGGGTCGAACGGATCCGGGGCTCGGTCAACGCCCGGCTGGCCAAGCTCGACGCCGGGGAGTTCGACGCCATCGTCCTGGCCAGGGTCGGGTTGGCGCGCATCGGTCTGACCGACCGGATCACCGAGGTGATCTCCACCGTCTGGTCGGCCGGTTCCCGGCCCTCGATCGTGCCCGCCTGCGGCGCGGCGGTGATCGGCGTGCAGGCCAGGGTCGAGGACCGGGCCGTGATGCGGCTGCTCCAGCACGTGGGCGACGAGGAGACCACCCGGTGGGTGACCGCCGAGCGGACCGCCCTCCACCTGCTGTCGGGCCACTGCAACAGCCCCATCGCCCTGCACTGCACCACCACAGACGAGGGCAGGCTCGCCCTCTCCGGGCTGGTCTTCTCCGCCGACGGATCGGGGTGGGTGCGGTCGCACGCCACCGGCGCCGCCGACGACCCGGTCAGCCTGGGCGCCAGGGTGGCCGACGACCTGGTGAGCCAGGGCGCCCGGGAACTCATCGGGGACAGCCGGCACTGACGGCCCCACCGGGCACCGCCCCCCGGAGGGAACGGCGCGGGCCGCCCCTGGTCAGGCGAGGGTGTGGGCCAGCACCGCGTCCGCGATCGGGTCGAGCGCCCGCCGGACCGGGGCGTGGCCCAACCCGGGGATCGTGACCAGTCTCGTCGCACCGACGACCTGGGCCAGGTGCCGCGCGTGGACCGGGGGGACGACCGGGTCCGCCGGTGCCTCGATGACCAGGGTGGGCACCGTGTTCGCCGCGAGCAGTTCCGTGCGGAGCAGGCCGGACTGGTCGGCCAGCGCGTGCGCCGACGAGGCGTCCCACCGCCCGCCGTGCGCGATGATCCGTTCCTCCCTGGCGCGGAAGTCGCCGGCGTCCAAGGGGAGGGGCCCCGGGTTCATCCGCCGCCACTTCTCGACCCGTTGGTCGAGCTCCGCCTCCAGGTCGGGCTGGGGCACCAGCCCACCCAGCCAGCCCATCAACTCCTCGTCCGGCCCCGGGAGCTGCTCGACGGGGGTGGTCGTCCCGTCCTCGCGCCGCAGCGGGGTGGTGCTCAGCGCGAACGTGCTCCACAGGCTGGTGGTGCGCAGCCGGTCGGGGTGGTCGGCGAGCAGCAGCTGGGTCAGGATGCCGCCCATCGACAGGCCGAGGACGTGGGCGCGGTCCACGCCGAGCGCGTCGAGCACCCGGACCGCGTCCTCGGCCAGCTCGGCGAGCGGGTAGGGGGCCTGGTCGAACGCCCGGGTGGAGGCGCCGGTATCCCGGTGGTCGTACCGGATCACCTGGTGGTGGGCGGCGAACCGGTCCACCAGCGGCTCCGGCCAGCTCAGTCCGGGCTCGCCCGCACCCATCACCAGCAGCAGCGCCGGGGCGCGCGGGTCGCCGCGCCGTTCGGTCCACAGCCGCACGCCGGGTCGGACGGTCACCGTGGTCTCGACAGGGGCCGTCATCCCACCTCCTGGTACGCGAGGTCTCGTCTTGTCCACGGCCAGGGTGGCCGACGCTCCGGGTCGCCGTCAAGACGAACCGTTCCGTCTCGTTAAGAGTCCCGGTGTCGCCGGTTCGCGACCGCGCCGACACGACGCCGGCCGGACGGGTAACCGGGAGGAGGACAGCGTCACCAGCGCCAGTCCCCGCCGCGAGACGAACGGAGGTGCGGAGATGAGGGCGACCCTTCGTCTCGGCAGGATCGCCGGCATCCCGGTGGGCCTGCACTGGAGCGTGGTGGGCATCGTGCTCCTCGTGGCCATCGGACTGGCCGCCCACCAGCTGCCGCTGCTCTTCCCCGGCTACCCGGCCGCCGCGTACGTCGTGGCCGGCATCGCCGCCGCGCTGCTCCTGGTGCTCTCCCTGCTGGTGCACGAACTCGCCCACGCCGTCGTCGCCCGCCGCAACGGTGTGGAGGTCGTCGGCATCACCCTGTGGCTGCTCGGCGGGATGGCACAGCTCAGGGGAGAGGCGCGCGACGCGGGCGCCGAAGCCCGCATCGCCGCGGTCGGACCCGCCGCGAGCGCGCTGCTCGCCCTCCTGTTCGCCGCGTTCGCCTCCGCCAGCGCCCAGTTCGGCGGCGGCGCCCTGGTCGCGATCGTCCTCGTCTACCTCGCGCTGCTCAACGCGGCCCTCGCCGTCTTCAACCTCCTGCCGGCCGCCCCCCTCGACGGCGGTCGGGTGCTGCGGGCCGCCCTGTGGCGGTGGCGGGGCGACCGGTGGCGGGCGGCGATCTGGTCGGCCTACGCCGGGCGGGTGCTCGGCCTGCTCCTCATCGGCCTCGGCATCGCGCAACTGCTGTTCCGAGGCGTGGACGGGCTGTGGTGGGTGCTGCTGGGCTGGTTCATCACCGCCGTCGCCGGAGCGGAGGCGCACCAGGCCAGGGTCGGTGCGGCCCTGGCGGACGTCCCCGTCCGGGACGTGATGCGCCAACCCGTGCCCACCGCCGGCTCCCACACCACCCTGCACGACCTCCGCCGCGACCTGCCCGCCGACCCCCCGCCACCGGCCGTGGTCCTGCTGGACCGGGACGGCCACCTCGCCGGTCTCCTGACACCCCAGCGGATACGCGCGGTGCCTGAGGACGCCCACGGCACCGTTCGGCTGGGGGACCTGGCGATCCCCGTCGAGCAACTGGTCAGAGTGGGAGTCGAGGAGACCCTGGCGACCGTCGTCCCGCGCCTGGGCGACCAGCGGCATGCCTGGATCCTCGTGGAGGACGCCGGCCACCCGGTGGGAGCGCTGACGACCTCGGACGTCGCCGAGGCCGTCGCCGACCGGCGTTTGGGCGCGGCCACCTTCCCGGTCCGGGTCGAGGAGACCGGCGGTCGGTCCTCGACTCCGCCCAGCGGGTGGTGGTTCCCCGGCCAACGACCCCCTGACTGACAGCCGGGCGCCCCGCCCCGTCCTCGCGTCCGGACCCGCGCCGTGCGACCCGCCCGGGAGTGGGGACACTCGGCCCCTGCGTCCAGGGACCAACGCCTCATGCCCGACGGCCGCCGGGGAGGCATCCTGAACGTGCTGGGCAACCAGTGACCCGCCCGAGGACAGGGTGAAGACCACGAGCGGACCTCGTGTCGGCATTCGACTGGTCACTCATCGTCGCAAGACGACGAGTTCCCGCCTCGGACGGGCCTTTCGCTGTCTGGGCCCGGTTCGCGACCCACCACGCCACCTCCTTCACGGCGAGCCGTCTGGCCCGAGCACCCACCTCCGCATCCCGTGCGCCCGCCTACCGCACACCCTTCCGGCGTCACAGCTGGTGTGGAGCGGGCGGCGCGCACGCGCCCGGTCCCGCTTCGCGAGTGCCGGGGAGTTCCGCTTCCGGAGTGGGGACGGCCGGACCACGGCGTGAGCGGAGGGCCGATGGTGGTCGGCCTCCGTGCAGCAGGGGCCTGGTCCGTCCACCTCGGGTGAGGAACCGCTAGGCCGTGCGCCGCCCTGGTAGCCGGCCAGCCCCGGACCCGCACACCCCCACGCCGTTCACCTGCGGCCAACGCCCCTCCCCACGGCGCGGTCGCCGGGCAGCGGCCAGCGGAGGAGTACGATATCCCAGACCAGCGGCTCGGGCCGACCGGCCCGCCAACGTCAGGCCGAACGGCCCTGCCACCGGCCCGCCACCACCAGGCACAGTGGTGGTGCTGGGTAACCAGTGACCCGTTCGAGGATCTGGACGGACAGCCGGAACCATCAGGATTCCGACGTCCCGCGCCGCAAGCGCAGGCGGACCTCCCTCGAACGGGCCGTTCCATGTCCGGGCACCTGTCGAGGAGTTGTCATCCCGCGCCCTGACGTCACCCAGCTGCTCTCCTCCTCCAGTAACGGAGTCCTGGCCGGCGAGGGGCACGCTCGACATCTGGACGTGGCCCCGGGGTCGAGCTCGCAGCAGGCTCATGGGGTGCGTCTTCCACACCACGAGAACTTCGGCGCGTCAATGATCACGCTCGTGCAGCCTCCCCACAGGAAGCCGCGCGAGGTAACCTGGGTGGCTCAGAAAAGATCAGGTTCAGGATTTGGTCCTGCAGATCGAAGTCGTGCACGGCATGGCCCACGCCGTCGTCGCCCGCCGCAACGGGCGGGAATCGCCGGCAACATCCTGTGGCTGTTCGCCGGGGTCGTCCAGCTCAGCGGGCAGGGGAAGAGCTGCATCTCCACAACTCGCGGCTCACCCCCGCTTGCGCGGGGCGGACTCCAGCAGGTCCGCGAGGGGGGCGCCCTCGTCCGGCTCACCCCCGCTTGCGCGGGGTGGACACGAAGCCGTCGACCACCGCACCCGGCACGAGCGGCTCACCCCCGCTTGCGCGGGGTGGACCCTTGTTGACCTGCGCTCAATCGAGCGCGTGATCATTCTGTGATCTTGGGTTCCTCTGGTCTCGTTGTCGTGTGGGCCGGCCTACGGTGCTGGTCCGGACGTGGTGGCGCGTCGTTCGGACGCGGAGGGGGAATCCGGGTGCGCGCAGGCCATATCCACCGTGGCCCCAAGCGCAACGAATGGTGCTCGTGGGCCGACGAGGTGTACGGCGAGAACGACGGGGTCACCCCCTACCCGCAGGCTTGACGGAGCACCCCGCAGCGCCGGGTGAATCCGACGGAAACGTGCCCCGGGCAGACTGGGGTGGTGTCGCGAGCCGAAGAACTGCTGGACTGGTTGCGGACGCCCCGGGCCACCCGGTGGTTCACCGAGGAACCCGTGGCCGAACGGGACATCCGCTCGATCTGCGAGGTCGCGCGGTGGACCGGGTCGGCCCGCAACAGGCAGCCGTGGCGGCTGCGGGTGGCCACCGAACCTGACCTCCGGCGACGCCTGAGCACCCTGGGGGACTACGCGCTCCACCTCGCCAACGCGCCCGCCGTGCTCGCCATCGCCGTCGACCCCGAGCTCGGTGGCCGGGACACCCCCTTCGACGAGGGCAGGTTGTGCCAGTCCATCGTGCTGGCCGCCCACGCACTGGGTCTCGGGAGTTGCCCGGTGACGCTCCACCCCGAGCAGAACGTGGCCGCCGCCGGCCGCCTGCTGGGCCTCACGGCCCGGTGGCAGGTCCGGCACGTCGTCGCCCTCGGCCATCCCGCCCCGCGCCCTCCAGGGGTGTCCGCCATCCCGACCGGGCGGTTGGCCGCCAGCGCCCTGCTCGGCGAGGACCACGCGGGCTGACCCGCCCGGCCCGACGCCCTTCGTGCTCCGGTGGCTGGCCCCGGCCCCGGCCCCGACCCCCTGGCACCGGCACCGAGCCCTGGGCCGGAGCCCACCGGGGAACGGGGCCAGGCGAAGGCGTCCATACGAGCGGAAGCAGACGGACGCGGCCCCACCGCCGCACCAGCCGGTCACCACCGCAGGTCGACCCACACCAGTCGGTGGTCCGAGGCCCGGATGAGCCGGGCCAGCGCGGACCAGGACGGCGGCCAGCACACGCCGCTCGCCCCCGGGTTCGTACCGGCCGAGGGCAGCGCGTAGTCGACCCGGAGACATCCCGGCCCGTCCACCCCGAAGTCCGCGGTGGCCGTCCACGCTGTTGCCGACCACCCCCGTCGCAGGGCCGTCTCCAACGCGCCGAGGCTGCCCGGCCGGGTGTCGATGAGCCGGGGTGCGGCCAGCAGGCGGCGGATCGCCCCCGGTTCCCGGTCACCGGCCGAGGGGTCGGCGTTGAGGTCGCCCAGCACGACGAACTCGGCGCCGGGCGGTAGTCCGCCGGGCGTTCCCGCGTCGTCACGCAGGTGTTCGGCACCGTCCGGGGACAGGTAGTCGACCCAGAACCGGACCTCGTCGTGGTTGCGCCGGACGTTCCGCCGCTCCGGGCCGTCGAAGGCGGGCGGGGTCGGGTGGCACACCAGCACGTGCAGGGTGCGGGCCCCGAGTTGGACCGGCACGTCCCAGTGCGACTTCGACGAGAGCGGGAAGCGGTCCAGCACCTCCGGCGGGTAGTAGGCCCCGCCGTCCGGGTCGGACGGGAGCAGCGCACCGGGCAGGTCCCGCCAGCGGAAACGCTGGAACGTTCGCACCCGCTCGTCGTCGATCGGGTAGCGGGACAACAGGAGCATGCCGTACTGCCCGGGGAAGTACCCGTACCCCCAGGCGTCGTCGGGGCCGTCGAACCGCCCGTCCCGGTTGAGGTCGAAACCCGAGGGGACCCCGGTGTTCACCGGGCCGAGGAAGCGGTGGTCGTAGCGCAGCGGCTCCGCGCCGCGCTGGGGCACCGCGAGGTAGTCGCGTCCGAAGGTGGTGGCCGCCGAACCATCGGCGTCGTGGTCGAACTCGGCGAGCAGCACGATGTCGGGGCGGACGCGTTGCAGCACCTCGGCCACCAGCCGGGCCTGCTCGCTGCCGGCGGGGTCGGACAGTTCGGCGGCCAACCCGCCCTCGACCGAGCCGGACAGCGCCGTGTTGAAGGTGGCCACCCGCACCGTGCCGGGGGCCGGTGGGGCGGGTACGCCCAGGCTGTCCGGCCGGATCCGGGTCCCGGCCCGGTCGGTGGTGCGCGGGGTCGGACGGGCCGGGGGTGCTGGGGTGGCGGTGGAGTCTCGCGGTGGGCGGGGGGAGGGCTGCTCGGCGGTGGAGGAGCACATGGCTCCAGCATCGTCCCCCCACGTCACCGTCGCCGATCAGCGGACGGCGCCGTCACGTCCGGGAACGTCGGGGCCGGCTCTGGTCCTCGCGACCATGGCCGCCCCCGAACGCGGGCCCCGGGTAGCCGGCGGAGCCCCCCGGTCGCCTCAGACGTAGGCGCGGGCGGCTCGGCCGGCGCGCAGGGTCTCGGCCCACCAGCCGAGCTGGTCCAGCAGCGCGCCCGCCGCCTGGTTCACCCGGTCCAGGTCGAGCGGGTTGCCGTCGTCGTCGAACCGCGCGTAGCCGCCGTGGAAGCTGACGGTCTCCCGGACGGTGACCGCGTGCAGTTCCGCGAAGACCGCCCGCAGCTGTTCCACGGCGCGTAGACCACCCGAGACGCCGCCGTAGCTGACGAAGCCGACGGGCTTGGCCTGCCACTCGGGCAGCAGCGAGTCGATGGCGGTCTTCAGCGGGCCGGGGTAGCCGTGGTTGTACTCGGGGGTGATGACGACGATCGCGTCGGCGGCTCCGATGCGCTTGCCGAACTCCTCGTCCTCCAGTGTCAGTTCGGCGGGGTCGATGACGTCGACGGTGGCGATGTCGGGGCGGTTGACGGCCTGGTCGACGAACCACCGGGTGACGGTGGGGCAGAACCTGCCCTCGCGGACGCTGCCCATGAGGACGGCGAGACGGTAGGGGGCGGGGGAGTGCGACATCGGTTCCTCCTCGACGGGGTGGGACGGCCGGGTGGCCGTGCGCGAGGAACGCTAAAACCTAAACAATTGTTCAGGTCAAGGGTGTCCTGGGTGGCGTCAGGGCGGCCGTCGGGCCGGGCACGGGGGCCCGGCAGCCGCCCGGCTGGGGTCGGGCGGAGGGAAACCGCTGGTCGAACGGGCCACGGTCGGGTTGGCGGCGCGGACTTCGCGGGCTGGGCGAGCTGTCCCACACCGGCCGAGATTCACTCCACTGGGGACCGCTCGCCGAGCCTCCCGGCGGAGCCGGACGGTGCTCCGGGGTCGGCGGCGGGGGCAGCCCGCGGCGGGGACCGGGCATCCCGCGGACACCGCAACCCGGTGGTGGGCCGGGGATCGGAACGCCGTCGGCCGGGTGCCGGGCCGGCGGCCCCCGGCACCCCGGCCCGAACTCCCGGGCCGGCTCAGTGGCCCTCCACCAGGGTCTCCTCGTGCCGCCACACCGGACGGCCCGCCACCACGGTGAGCACGACGCGGTGCCGGAACTCCCGGCCCTCGAACGGCGTGTTCCCCGACCGGCTGCGGGTGTCCGCCCGGCTCACCGTCCACGGGGCGTCCTCGGCGACGACGCAGAACGTGGCGGGTTCCCCCACCGCGAGGGGCCGGCCGGCGACCCCGTCGATCCCGGCGAGGGCGGCCGGCCGGTGGGACAACACCTCCGCCACCCGACGCCAGTCCACCCCGGACGGACCGTCGAACACCTCGGCGGTGACCGCCAGCGCCGTCTCCAACCCGGTCATCCCGAAGGCCGCCTCCCGCCACGGCCCGCGTTTGCGGTGCGCCGGGTGCGGGGCGTGGTCGGTGGCGACGACGTCGATGACCCCGTCTCGCAGGGCACGGCGCAACGCGGGCACCACCTCCGGCCCGCGCAGCGGCGGGTTGACCTTGTAGGTGGGGTCTCCCGTGCCGCTCCGGGTCGTGTCCAGCAGCAGGTGGTGCGGGGTGACCTCCGCGCTGACCCGGGCCCCCCGTTCCCGCGCCCACCGGATGATCTCCACCGACCGGGGCGAGGACACGTGGCAGACGTGCAGCGGCGCGTCCCGCTCCAGGGCCAGCAGGACGTCCCGGGCCACCACCACGTCCTCGGCGACCATCGGCCACGGCGGCAGGCCCAGCCGGGCGGCGACGGTGGCGTCGACCTGGCCGCCACCGGCCAGGGCCCCGCTCTGCGCGTGCTGGGCGAACAGCCCACCGGCCGGGCCGAGGTGGCGCAGGGCCCGGTCGACCAGGGCCGGGTCGTCCACGCAGTGCCCGTCGTCGGAGAAGACCCGAACCCCGGCGGCGGCCAGGGCGTCGAGGTCGGTCAGGTCGGCACCGGCCAGATCGCGGGTCACCGCCGCCACCGGGTGGACGCGGACCACGGCCTCCGCCGCCGCCAGCTCCGCCAACCAGCGCACCCGGTCGACCGAGTCGGTCACCGGCCGGGTGTTGGCCATGGCGAACACGTCGGTGAACCCGCCGGCGGCGGCCGACGCCGTCCCCGTCCGCACCGTCTCCGCGTCCTCACCGCCGGGTTCCCGCAGGTGGGTGTGCAGGTCCACGAACCCGGGCAGCAGCACCCCGCCCCGCCCGTCCAGCTCACCCGCGCGGGGCGGGGAACCCTTGGCGGGGTCCACGGCGGCGATGCGCCCGTCCCGCACGGTGAGGTCCACCGGGGGGCCCTCCCCGTAGGGGCGGACGCCACGCAACCGCAGTTCGCTCACCGGTCCGCCCCGCCGGTCGGCAGGGCGAACACGGGCCCGTCGGCGCAGATCAGCGGGCTCTCGCTGCCGGTGGTGGTGGCCGCCGTCGCGCAGCCGTGGCAGTAGCCCAGGCCGCACGCCATGTGCGCCTCCAACGACACCTGCACCCGCGCGCCCCACTCCCGGCCCAACGCCCGGCACAGCTCGGCGAGCCGGTCGGAGCCGCAGACGAACACCTGCGCCGGCGGGTCGTCCGCCAGCTCCCCGGCCAACCGGGCCCCCACCACGGGCACCGCGCTGTCGCCCGCCTCGTCGGTGACGGCCAACACCCGCTCGACGCCGAGTTCGGCGAGGTCACCGGGGCCCACCAGGGCCTCCCGGGTGCGGGCGCTGGTCACCGCGACGACCTCCACCCCGGTGGCCACCGCGTCCTCCACGGCGCCCATCACCGAGCAGACCCCGATGCCCCGGCCGACCACCAGCACGCGGCGGGTCCCCGGGTCGAGGGTGAAACCACGGCCGAGGGGGCCGGTGACCAGCAGGTCCTCGCCCACCGCCACCTGGGTCAGGGCCCGGGTGCCGGCCCCGCCGGCCCCGTAGACGATCTCCACGACGCCCTCGGCGGGGCGGCGGCGGTGCACCGCCATCGGACGGGGCAACACCGAGCGGGACGGGGTGTTCTCCGGGATGCTGATCATGACGAACTGCCCGGCCAATGCCCGGTCGGCGATGCTGGGTGCCCGCAGGGTCAGCCGGTGGTAGCGGTCCCCGACGGGTTCGTGGCCGATCACCCGGCACTCGTCCCAGGTGGGTTCCGGGCGCGCGGCCGGCGGAAGCGGCACCACCTGGTCGGCCAGGCTCCGCGACAGCGGGGCGGTCACCGCGCCCGCTCCTGGGCACCCGGGGACGCCGCGGAGTCCAGGCGCAGCAGCGTCGCGGCCAGCACGCGGGTGCCCTCGGCGATCTCCGGCACGCTGGTCCACTCGGCGGGGGTGTGGCTCAGCCCGTCCCGGCTGGGCACGAACACCATGCCCACCGGCACCACCCTGGTCAGCATCTGGCTGTCGTGGCTGGCCCCGCTGGGCATCACCCGGTAGGCGGAGCCGCAGTCGCGGGCCGCGCGGGTGATCTCGTCCTGGATCCAGGTGGGCAGCACCACCGGGGAGGTGTCGGCCAACAACCGGTCCCGCAGCCCCACGCCCCGGCGGGCGGCCACGGCGTGCGCCCGGGCGGTGAACTCGGCGGCCGTCTCCCGCTGCCGGGCGCTGTCGACGTCGCGCACGTCCAACCCGAACACCACCTCGCCGGGGATGGTGGTCAGCGAGTTGGGGCTGACGTCGAGGCGACCGACGGTGAGCCGGGTGCCGTGGTGGCGGGAGTCGGTGGCGATCTCCTCGGCCAGCAGCACCAGTTCGGCCGCGGCGGCCAAGGCGTCCGCCCGCAGGTGCATCGGCGTGCCCCCGGTGTGGGAGGCCAGGCCGGTGACGGTGAACTCCAGGCGGGTGCTGCCGGAGATGACGTCGACGACCCCGATGGGCAGGTCGAGGGACTCCAGGACCTTGCCCTGCTCGATGTGCAGTTCGATGAACGCCGCCCAGTCCTCGGCCGCCCACCGGGCCTCGGCGGCCCGCTCGGGCGCCAGGCCCACCGAACGCATCGCCTCGGCCATGCTCGTCCCCGAGGCGTCCCGCAGCCGGTCCAGGTCCGCCGAGCCGGTGAGCCCGGCCACCACCCGGCTGCCGGTGCAGGCCTGGCCGAAGCGGGCGCCCTCCTCGGCGGCGAAGGCGACGATCCGCAGCCGGTGGCGGGGCCGGACACCGGCGTCGGCCAGCGCCCGGGCCACCTCCATGCCGGCGACGACCCCGACGATGCCGTCGAACCGGCCGCCGGAGGGCACGCTGTCCAGGTGGGACCCGGTGCCGATGGCCGGTGCGGCCGGGTCGGTCCCCTCGAGTTCGGCGATCGTGTTCCCGACGGTGTCGGTCCACACCCGGTACCCCAGCGGTCGCAGCGACGCCGCGAAGTACTCGTGCGCCTGGCGTTCCAACTGGGTGAACGCCAGCCGGGACACCCCGGGGCCGGGTTCGGTGAGCGAGGCGAGGTGGTCGAGGTCGGCGGCGATCCGGTCCTGCTCCACCGCCAGGGTGGGCGGGTTCTCGGTGGTGGTCATCCCCGTGCCCTCCTGGTGGCCTCGGCCAGTTCCGCCGGCCGCACGGCGACGGCGGTGGCGACGATCTCGCCGCCGTGGGCCGACACCAGGCGGCGCAGCGGGTCGAGGACCTGCGGGGCGGGTTCGGTCAGCGCCGCCAACCCCGACCGCAGACCGCGCAGCCGGTCCACGTCACCCAGCAGCCGGCCCAGGTCCTCGCGGACCGCGACCCGGGAGGCCCCCAGTTCCCGGGCGGTGATGTGGCCGAGGACGGCGGCCCCACCGTCCTCCTCCCAGGTCAGGACGGCGTCCACCCCGGTGGCGCGCAACTCCTCGGCGACGAGGGCGCCGAGCCGTTCGGCGGCGGCCGGGGACCGGGCCGGGTCGAGGGCGGGCGGCCCGTCGGGCGCGGGGACGAGCAGCTCGACGGCGGCGTCGACGGCGACGTCGCGCGGGGATGGGGTAGCCATGGCGGCCTCCAGGAGGGTGGGTGACGGGGACGGGCGGGGGCCGGCGGGGTCAACCCGCCGGGGCGAGGACCTCGCTGAGCAGCGCGGTGCGCGGCACCCGCACGCCGTGGGAGCGCAACGCCTCCCCGGCGTGGTGGTCGGCCGGGGAGGGGGCGGCCGCGACCAGCACGACCGTCTCGTGCCGGTGGACCTCGCCGACCAGCAGCGCGGGTTCGGCGTCCCCGGTCGGGGCCGGCTCCCCGGTGGCGTCGTCGAGCACCGCGAAGGGCAGTCCGGTGTGCAGCGCGGTCGCCACGACCAGGGGTTGCTCCGCCGGCCCCACCCCGACGATGCGGTCCACCCCGGCGGGCAGGCCGGGGGCCAGCAGCGCGGCGGC
>NZ_AGVX02000077.1 GCF_000239155.1 Actinoalloteichus spitiensis RMV-1378 | reverse complement strand
GCCGGCGGCGACCGCCTCGAGGTAGGCGCGCAACAGCCGTAGTGAGCCGATCCGGCCCGGGGCGTCGGGGGAGCGGGCGACGCGCACGAGCAGGGGGAGCGCGGCCACGGTGGCCGGGTAGACGCCGCCCTCGTGCAGGATCGAGCCGAACAGCTCCGCCGCCGCCTCCTCCCAGCAGTCCTCGCGGAGCCGTTCGATCAGGCCGGGCGTGTCCGCCGCCGGCCCTCGGGCGTGGACCAGCTCGGACCAGTCGGTCGGCGGGGGCGGGGCGACGTCGCGTCCGTGCACCCCAGGAAGGCTATCGACCGCGAGCCGCGGCGGGCCTGCTCAGCCGGTGGTCGGAGTACAACGGTGACCTGATCCCACCGCGGCACCCGGGTTCAGCCCGGGATGCGGACCGCGCGGCCGCTGACCCGGACCCGGGGGTCGTCCGGTTCGACTCCCACGAGGAGTTCTCCTCGGCGCCCCATGTCCTCTCCCTGGACGATCCGGATCTCGCGCCGTCGTGGCACTCGCCCGAGGGCGCGCAGGTAACCGCCGAAGGCCGCCGCGGCGGCGCCGGTAGCCGGGTCCTCGACCACCCCGCCGAGGGGGAAGGGGTTGCGGGAGTGGACGGTGCCCTCGTCCTCCGACCAGAACAGCTGCGTGGTCGTCCACCCGTGTTCCCGGGACACCTCGGTCAACGCCTCGAAGTCGTAGTCGAGCCGGGCCAGCCGTCCCCGCGTGCGGGCCCCGAGCACGAGGTGGTCGTTGCCGGCGAAGGACACGTGCGGCGGCCAGCCCGGGTCGAGGTCCTCCGGGGACCACCGCAGGGCGGCCAGCGCGGCAGCGACCTCCGCCTCGGAGGCGGGACGTGAGCGGGTGGGCACGCTCGTCAGGGTGGCGGTGACCGGGGGGCCGTCCTCGGTGGTGACGGGCACCTCGCCGGCGGGCGTGTCGAAGACCAGGCGCCCGGTGCGGCCGTGCTCGGCGAGTGCCACCGCCGTGGCGAGGGTGGCGTGACCGCAGAACGCCACCTCGGCCAGCGGGCTGAAGAACCGCAGGCCGTAGTGCTGGCCGTCGGTGCCGGTCGGGCTGAGGAAGGCGGTCTCGGAGTAGCCGACATCGGCGGCGATGCGGAGCATGGAGTCGTCGTCGAGGCCCCGGGCGTCCAACACCACACCGGCGGGGTTGCCACCCGAGGGGTCGCTGGCGAAGGACGCGTAGCGCAGAACGGTGCTCATGCCACCACCTTCCACCGCCGACAGCCATCGGGTCCACGATGAACGCGCATGGTCGCCATCGTGGGGACCAATACCGTGCCGAGGTGGGCACGAACCTCCTCCGGACGTTCCTGGCCGTGGTCAGAACGGGGAACTTCACCAGGGCCGCGAGTGAGCTCCACGCGGTGCGGTCGACCGTGACCAGCCATGTCAGGGCACTGGAGCCCGCACCGGGCGTCCGACTCCTCGACCGGGCTCCCCTCCGGGGCCAGGCTGACCCAGGCCGGTCGGCGGGCCGTAGAGCTGCTGGACGCCGAACACCAGCTGCTGCGCGGGGCGCGGGGTGAGGACGTGGTGGAGGGAGAGGTGGTCGTCGGGGCTACCGAGCCGGGGTGCGACGACCGGCTGCC
>NZ_AGVX02000078.1 GCF_000239155.1 Actinoalloteichus spitiensis RMV-1378 | reverse complement strand
CAGGCCCGCACCGCCGACCCCGTGTGCGGCGCGGCGGTGCCCGACGCCGGGGCCTCGCGGTGCCGGGCGGGGTGCCGGGCCGCCGGTGGTTCCCGCCAGCGGCGGAGGTGCTCTGGTCTCCGCCCCGGCGCAGGGGCGGACCGGCGCCCGTGAGACCCCCCGAGGCTTGCTCCGGTGATCCGGCAGCCGGGGGACGGCGACCGCGAACACCTGCCCTCCCGCACGGCACACTCGGTACACTCCCGCGCACGGCCAGTGGAGGAGCCCAGCAGCGTCGGAGGACAACACCCTCCTGCGCGCCGCGCGGGAAGGTGCCCAGTCACCCTCGTCGCCTGGCGAGTCTATGACGAGGCAGGAACTCGCGGACGCGGTGAACGTCCAGGTGAACCGCCTCAGCGGGGGACGGCACACCACCCCGGTCAACGCCAACCACATCGGCAAGTGGGAGCGGGGCGTGATCCGGTGGCCGGCCGCCCACTACCGCGCCGCGCTGCGTGCCGTCCTCGGGGCGGCCACCGACGGGGAACTCGGCTTCCGGCGGCCGACCAGGGCCCGGCGGTCACCTCCCCGCGCCGCCCCGCCCGCGCTCGACGCGGACGAACCCGCACCCGCGTCTCCCCGCCGCGTCGTCGCCGCCGGGGGGAACACCCGGGACCTGCTCGCCTCCCTCGCCGGCCCCACCGTCCACTACCGCCGCATGGAACAGACGGTGTCCTCGGCCAGCCTCGGCCCGGCCGCCGAGGCGCACCTGACCCTCGCCGACGAGATCGTCCGCACCCGGTGCCGCACCCCCAAGGGCTACACCGTCCTGTCCGAGATCGCCGGCCTGTGCGCCTGGCTCGCCGCCGACTGGGGAGACGTCGGCACCGCCCGACGGCACTACGCGCGGGCGGTGCGGCACGCCGAACGGGCGGACAACCCGCTCCTGGTCGCCTACATGGTCGGATCCCTCGGCCAGTACACGGTGGAGACCGGCCGTCCCCGGGACGGAGTGGCCCTGTTGGACCGCGCCACCACCCAGCTCGGCGCGTCGTCCCCGACGATCGCGCGGTCCTGGCTGTCCTCGTTGCACGCCGTCGGCCACGCGGCCCTGGGCGACCGCAGGGCGACCACGGCGGCCCTGCGGCGTGCCGAGCGCGACGCCAGCAGCGGCCGGGCGGAACCGGTGTGGCCGTGGGTGTTCGCCTTCGACGACGCCAAGGCGGCCCGCCACCGGGCGACCGCGCTGGCCCGCCTCGGGGACGCCCGGGGGGCGATGGACGCCCTCGCGGCGGCGGCCCCCGCCCTGACCGCACCCAAACCCCGTGCTCTGGCACAGCTCGACCAGGCCAGCGTCCTCGCCGACGCGGGCCGCTGGGAGGAGAGCGGTCGGCTGGCCACCGAGGCGATGCGCGTCGGGCGGGACCTCGACAGCGAGCGCATCCTGGTCCGGGTCCGCGCCTTCCACGCCGCCCAGCCCCGCCGTGGCCGAGCCACGGCCCTCAACGAGGAGCTGACCGTGACCGACTGACGGGAGGACCGATGACCTGCTTGGCCATCACCGGGCACCGAGGACTCGGCCCGGACACCGAGGAACTCGTGGCCACCGAACTGCGGCGCACCATCGCCGAGCGAGCCGACGAGCCCCTGGTGGGGATGTCGTGCGTCGCCGACGGCGCGGACACCCTCTTCGCCAGGTCCGTCCTCGACGCCGGCGGGTCGCTGGTCGTCGTCGTCCCGGCCGCCCAGTACCGGGACAGCCTCCCCGCCGAACACCGCCCCGTCTACGACGCCCTGCTCGCCAGGGCCACCGACGTGGTGCGGCTCGACTACCAGCGTTCCACGTCGGAGTCCCACATGCGGGCGGGTGTGCGGATGGTGGAGGAGGCCGACGAACTCGTGGCCGTGTGGGACGGCGAACCGGCGCGGGGCCACGGGGGCACCGCCGACGTGGTCCGGGCCGCGCGGGCACTCGGGGTCCCCGTCACGGTCATCTGGCCCGAGGGCGCCCACCGCGACTGACCGCTGCGCGCGCCACCCCCGCCGACCCGGACGGCGGCCCCGGTCCGGCGACGGTGTTCCTCAAGGCTCGTACGCCCATCCGCACGGGCCACCCGTCCCGGGCCTCCGGTGCGGCGGGCTCGGGG
>NZ_AGVX02000079.1 GCF_000239155.1 Actinoalloteichus spitiensis RMV-1378 | reverse complement strand
CCCGCCGAGGGACAACCGGTCCTTCCCAACGGCCAGCGGGCGCGCCCGGTTCACCGTCAACCAGCTCGACGTCCTCCGGGTGCCCCCGGGTCGCCTGCTGTTGCAGACGCTGCGCAGCCACGACCAGTACAACACCACGATCTACGGACTCGACGACCGCTACCGGGGGGTCCGGGGCGGCCGGCGGGTGGTCCTCGTCCACCCCGACGACTGCGCCGCCCTCGGCGTGGGTGACGGCCAGGTGGTGGACCTGGTGGGCGAGTGGCACACCGGGGACGGGGTGGTGGAACGGCGCGCCCCCGGGTTCCGCGTCGTGCCCTACCCCACCGCCGTCGGCTGCGCCGCCGCCTACTACCCCGAGACCAACTCCCTGGTGCCGCTGGACTCGGTGGCCGACACGTCCGGTACCCCCGTCTCGAAGTCGGTCATCATCCGCCTCGACCCCGTGCCGGCACACCAGGTGTGACCACCGGTCGCCCCGCCCGGGGCGGGGCGTGGGGCGAGTCGGGCGCTGGTCGCGGGTCCGAACGCGGCACCCGATCCGCGTCGTGGGTCAGACTGGTGTGCCGTGGCGGATCATCGGGCGAGGAAGGAGCGGACATGGGGCGAGTGACCGTGCGCAGGCCGGTGCTGAAGGTGTCGCCGGCGGGTGCCCGGCGACGTCCGGACGCGCTCGCCGCGGAGGAGCCCCTGGAGCTGCGGGTCGGCGGCGGGGCCCTCGCGGTGACGATGCGGACGCCGGGGCACGACGTCGAGCTGGCGCACGGTTTCCTGCTGACCGAGGGGGTCATCGGCTCCCGGGAGGACATCGCCAGCGCCCGGTACTGCGACGCGGCCGGCCCGGACGGCCGCAACACCTACAACGTCCTGGACCTCGCCCTGGCCGAGGGGGTCCCCGCGCCCGACCACGGTGTGGAGCGGAACTTCTACACGACCTCCTCCTGCGGGGTGTGCGGCAAGGCCGCATTGGACGCCATCCGGCTGCGCACCCGGTTCACCCCGGAACACGACGACGTTCGTGTCGACGTGTCCGTGTTGACCTCGCTGCCGGACACGCTGCGCGCCGCGCAACGCGTCTTCGACTCCACGGGTGGCCTGCACGCCGCCGGTCTGTTCACCTCCGAGGGCACGCTGGTGGTGTGCCGGGAGGACGTGGGACGGCACAATGCGGTGGACAAGGTGCTCGGGTGGGCGTTGCTCGAGGGCCGGGTCCCCGCCCGGGGCCACGTCCTGATGGTCTCGGGCCGGGCCTCGTTCGAACTGGTGCAGAAGGCGGCGATGGCGGGGGTGCCGGTGCTGGCGGCCGTGTCCGCACCGTCCTCACTGGCCGTCGACCTCGCCACCGAACAGGGGATGACCCTGGTGGGTTTCCTGCGGGGACCGTCCATGAACGTCTACAGCGCGGCGCACCGGCTGACCGGCGCGTCGGCGGTACCCCCGTCCGGGTGAGCGCTCAGTAGCGATCATCACAGACCTCCCGCACCGTGAATCGGGCAGGATTTCTCCCGGAACACGATCACGTAGCTACATGTGATCAGCACGCGACCTGATCGTTACCTCGCTCAGGTGCCGCGTGCCACGGACGGAGGTCGCCACATGGGGAAGCACCGGCTCATCCGACAGTCCCGCTCCATGGACAGGCGAACGGTCCTCGCGGCGGGCGGCGCCCTCGGTGGCAGCCTCGCCGCGATGCTGTTCTCCTTCACGCAGGGAATCTCCCAGGCCAGTTCCCGCAACCAGGTCGGTGCCCCCTCCGGGCTGGACCCGATGCCGCCCCTGGACACGATGCCCACCGCCCCGGCCCCGGCACCCGGCACGGACTGGCGGCAGGCGGGGCCACCGGAAACCGTCATCGACGAGGTGCACTCCTACTTCCGGGGGAGAACGGTCGAGCTCCTGACGGTGCGACCCGCCGGCGAGCTGCCCAGGACGACGCCCGTCTGCCTGGTGCTCCACGGGAGGAACGGCAACGCCCGGCACCCCGGGTTCACCACCCTCCCCCAAGCGCTCGGCGACGCGATCGCGGCCGGCGCGGTCCCGCCCTACGCCTTCGCCCTGGTCGACGGCGGCAACAGCTACTGGCACGAGCACGAGCCGGGGGACGACCCGATGGGCATGCTCCTGGAGGAGGTCCCCCGGTGGCTGGCGCGGCGCGGGCTCGGCGGGCCCAGCGGACAACCGGCGGCGGTGGCCGGCGTGTCGATGGGCGGTTTCGGCGCCCTGCTCTACGCCCGCCGGCGCAACGAGCGCCGCCGACCGGTCCGCGCCTGCGCCACCCTTGCTCCCGCCCTCATCACCACCTGGGAGGAGATGAAACTCCGCAACGCCTTCCACGACGAGGCGGACTGGGCGTCGATGGACCCGCTGCGGCACATCGACAAACTCGGCACCGTCCCCAACGGGATCTGGTGCGGCACCGAGGACCCCTTCATCGAGGGTGCCCGGCTCTTCACCGCCGCGGCCAAACCGGAGATCAGCTCGCTCACCCCGGGCGGGCACAGCCTGGAGTACTTCAACGCATCACTGCCGGCCATGGTCCGCTTCCTCGGCCGGCACCTCGACTGACCCACCACCGGCAGCGGCCCCGCTCCTGCGGCCCCGGACGTCGAGGGCACCCCGGGGCGCGGCCGCCCTAGACGGGCAGGAAGACCGGGCGCCCGGCCGCCACCACGGACTCCGCCCGGGGGTTCAACGCCCACTCCAGCACCCCGGGCCACGGCCCGAACCCGGACTCGGTGTCCAGGTGACCGGCGTCCGGTACGACGTCGAGCCCCACGCGCAGCGCCGACGCCCACTCCTGCGACTCGGCGACCGGCGCGATCGGGTCGTTCGAACCGCACACCATCCGAGTGATACCGGCGGCCCGCCGCAGGCTCCAGCTGTGCGGGGGCGGCGGGCGGAGGCCGACGAGGTCGGGGTGGTTCCAGGTGCGGCCGGGAAGCCCCGCCAACAGCACCCGGTCCACCCGCCGGTCCCGCCCGCCCAGCGTCGCCGCGTGGTGCAGCCACAGCGTCGCCCCCACGCAGTGGGCCAGCACGACGAGCTCGTCACCCCGGGGCACCGAGGCCAACCGGTCGCGGAGCACCGGCAGCCAGGACCGCAACACGGGGGTTCCCGGCGAGGGGAACCGGGGGAAGTGGACCTGCCAGCCGAGGTGGCGCAACTCGGCGGACAACCAGAGCTGCCAGTGCCCCCGAGCGGGGCTCTGCCAGCCGTGCACCAACAGGACATGACGATCGGACATCCCCGGGACTCCCCTCGGTCATCACCTGACCGCCCTCGCGGCACCCCGTCGGTGATACCCCGCGCCGCCGCCTCCGGTCCCGCGCACACGCCCGACCCACAACGCCCATCACCCGAAAGTGCAGGTCCTGGTCAGGCTCCGAGATGATGGCGGAGGAAGCGGAGGCTCGCCTCCCAGCCAGCCCGGTCCGCCGACGCCGTGCCGGCCGCGGACCCCCCGGACACCAGGTTCTCGTTCCAGGCGGCGGTCGTGGGGACCAGCGGCGGGCGCAGGAAGTGACCAGCATCGGGGAACACGATGTTCTCGTCCTCCTCCCCGACGCCGTGCGCGTCCCTCCGGTGCAGGATCGTGGCCGCCATGTCGGGGGCCGGCCACAGCTGGTCGTCCTCCCCGCTGATCAGCAGCAGCGGGCACCGCACCCGCTCCACGGGTATCCGGGCGGCGGCGACGGCCGCGGAGTCCCGCAACCCGGCCGAGTAGGAGGCCCGCAGGTGCAGGGCGGACGGCCGGGGGTACCGGGTCACCCGGTCCCGGATCGCGTGCGCCAGCATCTCGGGCAGCAGGCGGTTGGCGTGCACCCGCACCCAGGGCAGCGGCTCCCCCCGGTGCGACCAGGAGGAGGTGCGGATCGCCGGCCCCTCACCGGAGGACGCCTGCCAGATGACGCTGCTCGGGGAGATCGCCACCACGCAGCGCACCGGTTCGTGGTCGGTGAGCGCGAGGGCCGCGAACGCCCCCTCGGTGCCCACCGACGACGCGTACACCCCCAACCGGTCCGGCACCACCCGGGGCTGCCGGGCGAGGACCGCCAGCCCGGCGGTGACCACCTCCACCGGGATCTCCACCAGGTGGGGCGGGCCCGGGCCGTTGGGCAGGTAGTCGACGACGGCCGCCACGTACCCCCGCGACGCGAGCAGGGCCGCCCGGGGCTGGATCGCCGCCTCGCCCGCGAAACCCGGTACCACGAGCACGCCGGGCGCCGGAGCGTCGCCGGGCGGGGTGAAGACGGTCAACCGGACCCCGTGCTCGTCCAGTTCGCGCCGCTCCACCCCGTCGGCGGCCCACCGCCGCCGAACCCACCGGGTCTCGGTGACCCGCCCGGCCTGCGCCACCACCCGGTAGTCGAGCCAGTCGGAGCTGGAGACGAAGTCGGTCGGGGCGGTGTCCCGGTTCGTGAAGGACATCGACCACCACGGGCCCGTCGGGTCCACGCCCTCGTAGCTTCCGATGAGGGGTTCGTCCCTGGCGGTGTCCACGAGCCCGGACACGTCCGCGCCGAAGGTGTTCAGGGAGCCCCAGTCATGCCCCGCCGCGTCGGTGACGCTCACCGCGAGCTTCACCCCGACGTGGGGGTTGGCCCGGATCCGCACCGCCGGGCAACGGTCGACCAGCCCGTCGAGCGGGTCGATCTCCAACTCCATGCGGACCAACCTCCGCGCTGAGGTAGCACGTGTCCGCCACGTGCCGCCCCGCACCGGTCCGGCCCGGTGGGAGGGGCCTCGGCCCCCTCCCACGGCGCCCGTGGCGGTCACACTCCCGACAACACCGTGACGATAGTGCCGGTGTCGGCACCGCGCCCCTCAGCGCGCGGATTTCCCCCGACCGAGGGTCATGCGCTCTTCTCCCGGCGTTCCCGGCGGGAGGGCTGGCGGGCCACGATCGTCGGGTTCACGTTCTCCCGGACCGTCTGCTCCGTGATGACGACCTTGGCGACGTCGCTGCGGCTGGGGATGTCGTACATCACCGGTTGGAGGACCTCCTCCATGATCGCCCGCAGCCCCCGGGCGCCCGTACCGCGCAGGATCGCCTGGTCGGCGATGGCCTCCATCGCGGTGTGGGTGAACTCCAGCTCGACGCCGTCCATGTCGAACAGCTTGTTGTACTGCTTGACCAGGGAGTTGCGCGGTTCGGTGAGGATCTGGACCAACGACTCCTTGTCGAGGTTCGTCACACTCGCCACCAACGGCAGCCGGCCGATGAACTCGGGGATCAGACCGAACTTGATGAGGTCCTCGGGGAGGACGTCCCGGAAGAAGTCGGTCTTGTCGATCTCGATCTTCGACCGCACCTCGGCCCCGAAACCCAGGCCGCGCTTGCCCACCCTGTCCTGGATGATCTTGTCCAGCCCGGCGAACGCACCGGCGACGATGAACAGCACGTTCGTCGTGTCGATCTGGATGAACTCCTGGTGGGGGTGCTTGCGGCCGCCCTGCGGGGGGACGCTCGCGGTGGTGCCCTCCAGGATCTTCAACAGGGCCTGCTGCACACCCTCACCGGAGACGTCCCGGGTGATCGACGGGTTCTCGCTCTTCCGGGCGATCTTGTCGACCTCGTCGATGTAGATGATGCCCGTCTCGGCGCGCTTGACGTCGTAGTCGGCCGCCTGGATGAGCTTCAACAGGATGTTCTCGACGTCCTCGCCCACGTACCCCGCCTCGGTCAGCGCCGTGGCGTCCGCGATGGCGAAGGGCACGTTGAGCATCTTGGCCAGCGTCTGGGCCAGGTAGGTCTTGCCACATCCGGTCGGGCCGAGCAGCAGGATGTTCGACTTGGCCAGTTCGACGTTGTCGTGGCCGTCACGGCCCCGGTCACCGGCCTGGATGCGCTTGTAGTGGTTGTACACCGCCACCGACAGGGTGCGCTTGGCGTCGTCCTGGCCGATGACGTACTGGTCGAGGAACTCGTGGATCTCGGCCGGCTTGGGCAGCTCGTCGAGCTTGACGTCACCCGCCTCGGCGAGTTCCTCCTCGATGATCTCGTTGCAGAGGTCGATGCACTCATCGCAGATGTAAACGCCGGGACCGGCGATGAGTTTTTTCACCTGCTTCTGGCTCTTCCCGCAGAATGAACACTTGAGCAGGTCGCCGCCGTCACCAATACGCGCCATGGCCGCTGACCTCTGTCCCCTCCGGCACACCCCGCGGGTGTGCCTGGCTGTCTACGTTCCCGACGGTACCTTTCCGAACCCGTACAACGGGAGCACAACCCTGCCCGGTGCGCGCCGAGCGCGCCGGCACCCCGGCGCACTCGGCGTGTCGGATCAGCTCCGGGACAGCTTCCGGTAGGGCAGCACCTCGTCCACGATGCCGTACTCCAGGGCCTCCTGCGCGGTGAGGATCTTGTCGCGCTCGATGTCCTCGCGGACCTGCTCCGCGCTCCGGTTGGTGTGCCGGGCCAGCGTCTCCTCCATCAGGGCGCGAACACGCTGGATCTCGTTGGCCTGGATCTCCAGGTCGGAGACCTGGCCGTAGGCGCCCTCCATCGCCGGCTGGTGGATGAGCACCCTGGCGTTGGGCAGCGCGAGCCGCTTGCCCGGGGTACCCGCCGCCAGCAGCACGGCCGCGGCCGAGGAGGCCTGGCCGAGGCAGGTGGTCTGGATGTCCGGACGGACGTACTGCATCGTGTCGTAAATCGCCATCAGCGAGGTGAACGACCCGCCGGGCGAGTTGATGTACATCGTGATGTCCCGGTCCGGGTCGTTGCCCTCCAGGACCAGCAGCTGGGCCATCAGGTCGTTCGCGGCCACGTCGTCGACCTGTGAGCCGAGGAACAGGATGCGCTCCTCGAACAGCTTGTTGTACGGGGTCATCTCCCGCACGCCGTAGCTGGTCTGCTCGGTGAACGACGGCAGCACGTAACGGGACGTGGGTTGGTGCAGTTCACGCACGGGTGTCACTCCTTGTGATCAGCCTGGGAGCGCTGGGTGTCGGTGGTTGGTCGGGTACTCAGCGCCCGCTGCCCGAGCTTCCCGGGCTCATCTCGGTGGCGCGGCTGACCACGTGGTCGACGAAGCCGTACTCCTTGGCCTCCTGCGCGGTGAACCAGCGGTCCCGGTCCGAGTCGGCCACGATCCGCTCCAGCGGCTGCCCCGTGTGCTCGGCGATGAGCTGCGCCATCTCGTCCTTGTCCTTCTTCCAGACCTCGGCCTGGATGGCGATGTCGGAGGCGGTGCCCCCGACGCCGGCGGACGGCTGGTGCATCATCACCCGGGCGTGCGGCAAGGCGTACCGCTTGCCCCGGGCGCCGGCGGACAGCAGGAACTGCCCCATCGACGCCGCGAAACCCATGGCGACGGTGGCGACGTCCGGCTGGATCAGCTCCATCGTGTCGTAGATCGCCATGCCGGCGAACACCGAGCCACCGGGCGAGTTGATGTAGAGGCGGATGTCGGCCTCGGGGTCCTCGGCCTCCAGCAGCATCAGCTGCGCGCAGATCTGGTTGGCGATGTTCTCCTCGACCTGCGTGCCCAGGACGATGATCCGCTCACGCAGCAGGCGCTCGTACACCGAGTCGTTCAGCGAGAGGCCGGCGTTGGCTCCCCGCATGTAAGGCGTCAGGTTGGGTTGGTGGTGCGTCACGTCTGCCTGCCTTCTCCAACAAGTAGTCAGTCGTACACCCCGCCTCGGCTGCCCGGGGCGTCGAATGGCCGGGTTGCGCCGTTGGTTGTCCGGGGACTGGTGCTGTCGACCCTAACGAAAACGGGCGGCGTTGATCCCGCAACACCGCCCGTGTTCGCCGAGAGCGTGCGCCGGCTCGATGCCGACGGTCACTGCTCGCTGGTGGCCGTCTCCTCGGACTTCTTCTCCGCACCCTCGGCCGGGCCGAACAGCTCGTCCATGTCGACCGCGTTGCCGGACTCGTCGGTGACCGTCGCCTGGCGGACGACCCCGGCCAGCGCCTTGCCCCGCCGGACGTCGGCGTAGATCGCGCCGAGCTGGTTGGACTGCTGGGCCCGCTGCACGTACTCGTCCGGGCTCACACCGAAGCGCTGCGCCTGGTAGATGATGCGCTGGGTGAGCTCCTCGTCGGAGACGCTGACCTGCTCGGCGTCGGCGATGGTGTCCAGCAGCAGCTGGGTGCGCACCGCCTTCTCCGCCTCCTCGCGGGTCTGCGCCTCGAAGCTCTCCAGGTCCTGGCCCTGCTGCTCCAGCCAGGCGGCGAACTGCTTCTCGTCGTGGTCGAACGGGTGCACGGCGTCGTGCTTGCGCACGTCGATCTCGGCCTCGACGACCTTCTCGGGCAGCGGGACCTCCGTGGTGGCCAGCAGCGCCTCCAGCACCTTGTCCCTGGCCTGCATGCCCTGCTGCATCCGCTTGACCCGGGCCACCCGCTCCCGCAGGTCGCCCCGCAGCTCCTCGATGGTGTCGAACTCGCTGGCCAGCTGCGCGAACTCGTCGTCGGCCTCCGGCAGCTCCCGCTGCTTGACCGACTGGAGGACGACGCTGACGTCGGCGTCCCGCCCGGCGTGCTCCCCGGCGACCAGCTTGGTGGTGAAGTTCTTGGTCTCGCCCTGCGACGCGCCCACCAGGGCGTCGTCGATGCCCTCGACGAGCTGGCCCGACCCGATCTCGTAGGACAGGCCGGAGGTGGTGGCCTCCTCGACGGGCTGGCCGTCGACCGAGGCCGACAGGTCGATGACGACGAAGTCGCCCTGCTGGGCGGGGCGGTCGACGCCGGTCAGGGTGCCGAAGCGGGCACGCAGCTCGTCGAGCTGCGAGTCGATGTCGCTCTCCTCCACCTCGATGTCGTCGACGGTCACGGCGAGCTCACCGAACGCGGGCACGGTGATCTCCGGCCGCACGTCGACCTCGGCGGTGAAGGCCAGCTCCTTGCCATCGTCGAGGTTGGTGACCTCGATCTCCGGACGGCCCAGGGTCCGCACCTCACCGGAGTTCACGGCCTCCAGGTACTTGGCCGGGATGGCCTCGTTCACGACCTCCTCGAGAACGACGCCCCGCCCGATGCGGCTCTCCAGCACCCGGGCCGGGGCCTTGCCCGGCCGGAAACCGGGGATGCGGACCTGGCCCGCGAGCTTGCGGTAGGCACGATCGAAGTCGGGCTTGAGCTCGTCGAACGGCACCTCGACGTTGATCCGTACCCGCGTCGGGCTGAGCTGCTCGACGGTGCTCTTCACGTGATCTCCTTGTGCGTTGCGGTCTCGGCTTGCCTCAGGGCAACGGGCGCCGCGGGAGTCTAGACAGAAATGACTGCCGAGACGCCGTCGGGGCGGCACGTCAACGGTTCGAGGCCGGGCCGATCCGGCTCGGCGGACCCGGCCCGTTGATCACGTCACCGACCGCGCTCGCGTCACGGCCGGCGGGGCGCCACCCTGACCGACGATTCTAGGCGAGAGCGACCAGCCGGAAGCCCGGGGTGCCCCGCGTGTGACGACCCGCGCCGTCACATCGGTGGCGGCTCCAGGTCGCAGTCGGCGCGCTGCCGGCCGATGGCGGCGATCACCTCGGGGTGCCGTTCCCCGAGCGAGTCCCGGTAACGGGTCACGGTGTCCGCTTCGAGGTCCTTGGCCCGGGCCCGGTCGCCGCCGTCGAGCAGGTCGATCGCCAGGTTGGACGCGCAGGCCAAGGTGTGGGGGTGGCTGCGCCCCCTGGCTCGCCGCAACTGCTCCAGCGTGCGCTCGCCCAGCAGCACCGCGCCCGGCTGGTCCCCCTCCGCGGCCAGGTCGCTCGACAGGTTCGTGGCCGCGGCCAGCGTGTACGGGTGCTCCTCGCCCATCACGGTCCCGAGCAGCCCGTGGGTCTTCTCGTTGAGGGCGCGGGCGGCCTTGAGGTCGCCGAGGGCGCGCAGGATGATCGCGAGGTTCACCCCGGCCACCAGGGTGTAGGGGTGCTGCTGCCCGAGCTGGCTCTTGCCGTTCTCGTAGGCCAGCCTCGCCTGGTGGACGGCGGCGGTGTAGTCGCGGCTCAACCGGAGGTCGTTGGCGAAGTTGGTGATGGCCGCGATCGTCTCGCGGTTGTTCGGCCCCAGCAGGGTGCGGTGGCGTTCCACGCCCTCCGCGGACAGGCTCAGCGCCCTCGGGTAGTAGCCGGCCTTCCTCGCCGACACGGCCAACCCCCGGAACGCGCGCAAGGTGCCCAGGTTGCGGTCGCCCAGGACGCGCCGGTAGTTGTCGAAGACCCGCTGCTGGGTGGTGTACGCCCTGGCGTAGAAGCCGCACTCCCGCAGGTCGTTGGCGACCGCGTTGGCCGAGAACAGTGTCCTCGGGTGGTTCTCGCCGTGGATCTTGCGCCGCCGGGCGAGGGTCTTCTCGTCCCGTTTGCGCGCCTCCTCGAACTCCCCGACCAGCCGCAGCGAGATCGCCAGGTTGTGCCCTGCCAGCAGCGTGTTGTGGTGGTCGCGGTCGAAGGCGTCGGTGAGCTGCCGCAGGGTCTGCTCGTCCAGTTCCCGTGCCCCCCGGAAGTCGCCCAGCTGCCGGAGGTCGGCGGCGTAGCCCATCGCCGCGTGGATGGCGTGCTCCGGGTACTCCTCGAACCGGGCCCTGGCCACGTCGAGGAACCGGGCACCCAGTTCCCGGGCCTCGGCCACCCGGCCCGCCGAGCGCAGCAGGTTGGAGTAGTGGATGCTCAGCGCGACCACGTCCGCGTGCTCGGAGCCCAGCTTCGGCTCCCACCGCCGCATCGCCCGCTGCCCCAGTTCGATGCCCGGCGCGTTCTCCCCCCGGTGGGCGAAGAAACTCAGCACGTTGAGCACCATGCGCCGGATCTCGGGGCTGTCCACCCGCTCGACGGCGTCGGAGTGGTCGACGTGCTGGGCGAGTTCGGCGTACCGGGACCACTGCCGCTGGTCGCCGGGGTCGCCGGGGTCGGCGACGGCGAGCAGCTCGTGCACGGTGTTCCTGGCCTCCTCCGCCTGCGCCGGGGTGAGCCGCCCCCGCTGCGCGGCCTGCACCATCTGGTGCAGCTGGATGGCTGCTCCGCTGGACTCGTCGGTGCCGTGGGAGATCCGGGCCAGCGCGTAGTGCCCGATGGCGTCCAGGATGCGCGCCCGCATCAGCGGGTTCCTGATCTGCGAGTGCAGCGGTTCCGGCAGCACCACCAGCGGACGCGGCCGGGACCCGATCATGTCCTCCGGGCTGAACAGCCGCAGCGGCACGCTGATCGGCGCGAAGTACGCCCCCAGCCGCAGCAGCTGCTCGGCGGCGGGCTGCTCCTCCCGCAGGCGGTTCAACGGGAGGTTCCACACCGCGGCCACCGAACGGTCGTAGTGGGGCAGCTGGGTGTCCTCGAACAGCTTCGTGTAGTGCTTGCCGTACAGGTGCAGGAACTCGGGGACCTGCTGCCTGCCGTGCCGGAGCCACCCGGCGGCGAGTTCCAGGGCCAACGGGTGGTCACCCAGGACCTGGGCGACCCGTTCGGCCTCCATCGTGGACAGGTTCGCGATCCGGTGCAGGAAGTCGACGCTCTCGGGACGGCTGAACGCCCCCACCTCGATGAGTTCGCCCACCGTCTCCCAGTCGGGGTTGCGGGAGGTGATCAGCACGTGCCCGGGTCCGTCGGGCACCCACCGCCACAGCTTCGTCGGATCGGTGGCCGCGTCGAAGATGATCAGCCAGCGGCGGAACGGCTGCCCCCGGCGCAGCGCCTCCCGAACCACGGAGACGATCTGGTCCGCCTCCAGCCCCTCGGTGCGGATCTGCATGGGCCCGATCAGCTCGGCCAGGTCGTTCTTCGCGGTCGCCACGTTCTCCGCGCGCACGCACCACACGAGGTCGTAGTCGGCGCGGAACCGGTGGGCGTACTCGAAGGCGAGCTGGGTCTTCCCGACGGCGGGCATCCCGTGCAGCACCGCCGGCTGCCGGGTCAACGGCTGCCGGCGTAACTGGACGCGGAGGGAGGCGAGCGCCTCCTCGCGACCGGTGAACCTGCCGTGCGGCCGGGGGATGTGTCGGCCCCACACCAGCGGCTGGTTGCCGGGGAACCGGGTCAGGGCCTCGGCGGTGATCTTGCGGATGAGGGAGGGCCGTTCCTCCACCCGGTCGGAGTCGGGAAGGCCGGCGAGCAGGCGCTCCCGCGCGCCGGCCTCGTCGACGTCCCGCAGGTCGATGTAGACGAAGGGGCGGCTGACCTCGGGGATCTCGCTGGGTGCCACCAGCGCGAGCATCAGTCTGTCCAGGTAGGGCGCGGCCTCGTTCACCGCGTTGTCCCACTGTTCCGGCGTCCAGTCGCTGGCCTGGAAGAACGCGTCGCTCAGGACGGCGATCGTCAGGTCGTTGCTGGTCAGTCCCTTGCGCAACAGCTCCGACAGGTCCGTTTCCGGAGCCGGAGCCCAGGTCACGAGCTCGACCGCGTAACCCACGGGTTCGAGCTGCTGGCGGATCCACTCCGCCCACAGCTGGTCGGCGCTGGCGTGGGAGATCAGCACCGACCTCGGCGGAAGTCCACCTGGCAGCACGTTCGGCCGGCCGGGGAAGTTGTCATTCGGACCCATGATCCCCATCGCCCTTCAGCTGGCACCCGGTAGTGAGCAGGTACAGGCTAGTCGCCCAAAGGCCGCCACCCTCCCATGTCGAGCGGTTCGTCGTACCCCGGTCCGGGTCGACCCTCGAATAACCAGCGTGCCACGGATATCGGGTCGGTGACACCGTCGCACAATTGCCGGATTCGGAGGTAAACCGCGTGGACCAGCTCCGGACGGCACAGCAGCCACTCCGCGAGCCCCGGATCACCCGACCGCCGCTCGACCAAACCGAGCCCGACCCAGGAGTCCCGATGGCGGGGACTGTCCAGCAGGCGATTCCGGTAGCCGAGTTTCGCCGCGTCGTCCTCCCCTGCTATATCGGCAAGTTCCACCCGGAGTATCGCATCCCGCGCCATACCGTTGCCGTCCTGTGACCGAGAAAGTCGGCGAGCGGCGAGATCGGGGTCCCGCACGGCCGCCCTCCGCAGGCCGGCACGGGGGCTGTCGGGGCCGAGCGGCGGTGGGCACAGTTCGGTTTCCGGTGTCAACCTCGCCGGTGCCGTTCCGCCCGCCGCCCATTCCTCCGCCAAGTGGTTGACGAATACGGGATCGGTGCGCAGATTCCGCAACCGCCACTGTGCCCGGTGTTCGGCGGCGGCGTCGACGGCCAGGGCGCGCTCGCGGACGGGAATCGGTTCCGCCCTCCACCGGGACAACCGGCGTGACATCGTCGTGAGGAAATGACGCCCGGCGGCGTTGAGCGCGGGCGAGGTGGCGAGCACGCGCGCGGCGAAATGCGTCTGGACGAGCCACAGCGCGAACTCGAAGTGCGCGGTCGCCCGCTCGGGGTCGTCGCCGCCCTGCCACCGTTGCCGCCGCCAGAAATCGGTGACCGCGAGGTGGGCGTAGACACCCTGCAACAACGCTCCGGCCGGGCGCGGATCGTTGCGCCACGGTGCGTAGTAGCGGGCCGGGTCGACCCCGTCTGCGAGCGGCACGAGGTCGAGGAGCGCGCTCAGCTTGGAATGCTGGAACTCGTGCACCAGCACGGCACCCAGTTGCGCGGCGTCGGCCGGGAGGGACAGGGCGACCGAGCCGAAGGCGTCGCTGTGGGTGGCGCTGCGGTTACCGCCCGCCCGTCTCGCCATCGGCACCAACGCCCGCAGGCCCACCGCCAACTCGCGGGAGGCCTCGGGGTGGTGCCGCTCCAGCAGGTGCCAGCAACGCTCCACCAGGTCCCGCCAGTGCCGCTCCTGCCCCTCCTCCAACTGGTGGGCGGTCACCAGGTCGCCCCCACCCCGGAACGGGTCCACATCGTCCAGCAGCACGCGCAGGCTGAGCCGGCCGTTGACGGCGATCCTGCTGATCGGCCGCCACCCCGGCGCCGCCTGGCCCAGGTCGGTGGGCAGGGCCACGACGGCACTCCCGAAGCACACCCGCACCCGCAGGCCCGAGCCGTCGCTCTCGGCCCGGACCAGCGCCGCCGGGGAGCCCACCGGGTCGGTCAACCCGACACCCTCCCCGGTTCCACCCACCCGGCTGACGGCGCCATGCCGCACCGCGCCACCCCCCGGCCCGGCCGGACCAGCGTCGACCGGCGCGCCCTGAGCCGGAACCGGACCGGGATCGGGCGCCAGCACCCTGCCCAGCGTGGGGAGCACCAGGCTCCCGTCCACCAGCGGAAGCGCGATCTCGAACGGTTCGCCCGCCCGGATCGCGGCGCTGGCGGCCAGGGCCGCCAGGTACCACGACTCGTCCCGCACGTGGCGCCGACCTCCGGCCTCCACCACGTCACGCAGGCACCGCGTCGCCCACACCCCCACCTGGGGCTGGCCGAGCAGATCGCGGACCACGTCCGGCCGGTTCCGCTCGACCCTGACCAGCAGGGGGAACGCCTCGGTGAGCCATCCCCGACCGGAGTCACCGGTGGGCGTGCGTTCGAGGAGGCCGCGCAGCAGCAACAGGTGCCGGCTCAGGCGCGCGTCCCGCAACAGGGTCACCGCCGCCGGGCCGCCCCGCCCCTCGGCGAGCGCGTCGAACGACGCCGCGGGCACCTGGTGCGTCCGGTTCACCGCGCACCCGCCCGGAGCCTGGCGAGGTCCGCGCGGACCCGGCGGCTGACGTGGTCGACCAGGACGCGCAGGTCCGCGCAGTAGACCGACGGGTTCAGGAAGCCCGCACCCGCCCGGTACCGGTGCGCGTACAACCCGCCACCGCACACCGCCACCACCGGACACCTCCGGCAGGTCGGCGACAGGCCCGCCAGTCCCAACTGCCGGGCCACCACAGCGGGATGGTCCATCGCCTCCTCCAGCCCGTCCGCGACGGTGAGCCCCGTCGCCGCCGCCCCGTCGAAGGCGGACCGCAGGGAGTCCACCTGCTCCAGTGACCCGTCGGTGTCGACCACCACGAACGCGACCGGGGCGAGCCCGACCGCCTCCGACCTGCTCTGCCCGCCCAACAGCAGGTTGACCAGTTCCTCGAACAGCCGGACCCGCGTCTCCCGCCTCGGCGCCCCGTACCAGCGGTCGTAGACGGCCGTCAGCCACCGGGCGTAGTTCCCGTCGGGCACCCGGCCCGGCGGGGGCGGGGTCGTCCAGTTCCCGTGCGGCAGGAGGAAGTCCACCGCCGGCGGTGAGTAGGACAGCAGGTGCTCGTACACCTCCACCGGGTCGTTGTCCAGATCGACGACGGCGAGCAGTCCCGAGAACAGCTCGGGGTGCGCGGCGGTCAGCCGTCGGATTCCCGCCGCGGCCGCCGCGTGGCTCCCCCCCC
>NZ_AGVX02000080.1 GCF_000239155.1 Actinoalloteichus spitiensis RMV-1378 | reverse complement strand
AGGCGGCGGCACCCGGCCCGGAATCGCCGGGACCGGCCGCGACGGGCACCGGGGCCGAGGGGGCGGGCGGGACCCCCGAGGTGCTGGCGGAGACGCTGGTGCTGCGCAACGAGGTCGGGCTCCATGCCCGGCCCGCCGCGCTGCTCACCAGGAGCGTCGCCGGCCTGGACGCGGACGTGCGCGTTCGCCTCGGGGAGCGGGAGGCGGACGCCGCCAGCGTGCTGGACCTGATGGGCCTCGGCGCGGGCCGGGGGGACACCGTGAGCGTCTCCGCCTCCGGACCTGACGCGGAGACCGCCCTGCGGCGGGTGAGGGACCTGGTCGAGCGGAACTTCGACGAGTGAGCCGCCCCGCCGGGCGGGCGGCGCCGGGTCACCGCTCGGGGGACGCCGACACGACGCGCGCGCCCGAGACCCGGGGGCGGCCCGCTACCGGGGTCACCCGCAGCACCCTCCGCCGCAGCAGCCGCCCCCGGCCGGTGCCGCCCCGACCGGCGCGGCGCCGCCCCCTCGGGACAGGGCCACCGTCGAAAGCAGCTTCACGGTGTCCTCGTGACCCACCGGGCAGCGGGCGGGGTCGGACGCGGCGCTCATCGGCCGCTGGACCTCGAAGGTCGTGGAGCACTCACGGCAACGGAACTCGTAGCTGGGCACCCCGCCATCATCGCAGAACGGGGCTGGTCGAAAGTTCCTTCGCGCCACCCCCGCGTCCGCCCTCGGCCGGCTTCCGGCGGCCGGGACCCGGTGGAGGTCCCCGGCCGCCCGGGCTCGCCTCAGGGCGGCCGGTTCCAGCCGAGCGACTACCGTGGTCGTCCGTGCCGCGCCGCAACCGATCCCCGAAATCCGCCGTTCGAGGCCGGGCGGCGCCCGCGCGCCCGTTGTCGGCGGGGGTGGGGTCGGCGCAGCGGGTCTCCGGTCCCGACGGTGACTGGATGGTGCGCACGGTGCCCGGCTCCCAGGCGGTGAAGACGTACCGGTGCCCGGGCTGCGACCACGAGATCCGCGTCGGAACCCCCCACGTGGTGGCCTGGCCGGCCGACGAGTACGGCAGCGCCGAGGACCGCCGGCACTGGCACAACGGGTGCTGGCAGGCGCGGGGCCGGCGGGGCCCGACCCGGCGGTGGTGGTGACGCGGCCCGTGGTCCGGATCACCCCGGCCGCCCCGGCCGGTGATGGCACGATCGGATGTTGATGAGTACACAGATCCGGGCGGGCACGGTACTGCCCGCGCGCCGGGAGCCGCTCACCCTGCACACCGCCGACGGCCTGCGGCTGGTGGGGGAGCTGGCGTCGCCCGAGGCGAGGACCCCGGTGGCGACGCTGGTCTGCCTGCACCCGCTGCCCACCCACGGCGGCATGATGGACTCGCACGTCTACCGCAAGGCCGCGTGGCGGCTGCCCGCGCTCGCCGACATCGCGGTGCTCCGGTTCAACACGAGGGGAACGGAGAGCGCGGCGGGCCGCAGCGAGGGCGAGTTCTCCCACGGAGACGCCGAGCGGCACGACGTGGTCGCGGCCCTGGAGTACGCGGAGTTCGAGGACCTGCCCAACGTCTGGTTGCTGGGGTGGTCCTTCGGCACCGACCTCGCGCTCATGCACGGGTGCGACCCGCTCGTGCGGGGCGCGGTCCTGCTGTCACCGCCCCTGCGGTACAGCCGTGAGGAGCACCTGCGGGTGTGGGCGGAGTCGGGCAAGCCGGTGCACGCCCTCGTGCCCGAGTTCGACGACTACCTGCGCCCGCCGGCCGCCCGCGAGCGGTTCGGGGCGGTCCCCCAGGCCAGGGTGGTGCCCTTCGAGGGAGCCAAGCACCTCTGGGTCGGCCGCGCCGACGACGTCCTCGACGAGATCGTCTCCATCGTGGCGCCCGACGTCCCGACGCCGTTGCCCCGCACCTGGGACGGGCCGTACGAGACCCACCAGTTCACGGTCCACCAGTCCTGACCGGCCGCTCCCGGTCGCCCCGGCCGTGGTGCCGGGGGGAGGATGGCGTGCGTACCGACGGAAGGGATCGAGGATGGCTCCGCCCCTGGTGCTGCTGCACGCCTTCCCCGTGGACGCCCGGATGTGGGACGGGGTCCGCTCGCTGCTCGGGTCCGGGCGGCCGGTGCTCGCTCCCGACCAGCGGGGGCTGGGCAGCCGTCCGCTGGCCCGGGACGACGGTGGCGTTCCCCCGCCCGACCTCGATGTCGTCGCCGACGACGTCCTCGCCGAGCTGGACGCCAGGGGGATCCGGCGCGCCGTGGTGGGTGGCTGCTCGATGGGCGGGTACGTGGCGATGGCGCTGCTGCGCCGGGCCCCGGAACGCGTCGCCGGTCTGCTGCTCGTGGGGACGCGGGCCGGTGCCGACGACCCCGAGCAGCGCGACAACCGGCTGCGGGTGGCGGAACGGGTCGAGCGCGAGGGCGCGACCGGGTGGCTGGCGGGGACGACGGTGGAGGGGCTGCTCGGACCGACGACCCGGGCGTCCCGTCCGGAGCTGGTGGGCGAGGTCGAGCGGTGGGTGCGCGAGCAGTCGCCCGCTGGTGTGGCGTGGGCGCAACGGGCCATGGCCGCCCGGCGGGACTCGGGTGCGCTGCTGGCCTCCGCCACGGTGCCCGTGCTGGTCGTGGCAGGCCGGGAGGACGGTCTGATCCCGGCGGAGGAGCACCGGGCTCTCGCGGGCACCATCACCGGCTCCGCGTTGCGCCTCGTTCCGGGAACCGGGCACCTCGCCCCCGTGGAGGATCCGGCCGCCGTCGCCGCGTTCGTCGGCCCGTGGCTCGACGAGATGGAGACGGCGGCGGGGTGAGGCGTCACCGGACCGCCGCGCGGCCCGCACCC
>NZ_AGVX02000081.1 GCF_000239155.1 Actinoalloteichus spitiensis RMV-1378 | reverse complement strand
CCCGAGCGCCACCCCGCGCGCCCGCGCGGCCGCCAGCACCTCGTCCTCCGCGAGGTAGTCCGCGACGAAGTCCCGCACCACGCTGAGGTCGGCCGCCGGAGTTTCGGGTGTCACAAGCAAGGAGGTTAGCGCCGTACCGCCCTGGCGGAACCCGAAGCGCCCCCTTATTCTCAGTGCCTGACCGGATCGTCGAGCCGCGCTTTTCGTTGCCGGACCCGGACGCCCACTCGGAGCGCGCGCGGTCCCCGGTGGCCACCCGCGGGTGCGCTCCGGCCCCCGGTTCGCCAGCAGGCGTGGCCCACGCCCGGCACGGGTAGACCATTCTCAGGGTCCTCTCAGCCTGTTCTCACCACCACCTCATCCCGGTTCGAGAGGGTGAAGCCGCCAGCGAAGACGGTGGTGTCCCGCGAGGCGCGGGAACAACACGGGACGCGTGAGCGTTCCCCTATGGCAGCTAGCCCGTAGGAGGTGTCCTGCACACGATGCCTACCCAGCCGATGACCGCAGTTCCCCACGAGACGGTGAGCGCATCCCCCGGCGGGGTCGACGCCGCCGGTTGGACGCCGCCGAGCTGGGACGAAGTAGTGCGGCAGCACGCCGATCGGGTGTACCGGCTCGCGTTCCGGCTCAGCGGCAACCCGCACGACGCGGAGGACCTCACCCAGGAGACCTTCATCCGGGTGTTCCGGTCGCTCGCCTCGTACAAGCCGGGCACCTTCGAGGGATGGCTGCACCGCATCACCACGAACCTCTTCCTCGACATGGTGCGTCGTCGCGCCCGGCTGCGGATGGAGGGCCTGCCCGAGGACACCGACCGCCTCCCCGGCAGTGGCCCCAGCCCGGAGGAGGTGTTCGCGAACACCCACCTCGATCCCGACCTCCAGGCCGCGCTCGACGAGCTCCCCCCGGAGTTCAGGGCGGCCGTGGTGCTGTGTGACGTGGAAGGTCTGTCCTACGAGGAGATCGGCGCCACGCTCGGCGTGAAGCTGGGTACGGTTCGGAGCAGGATTCACCGTGGCCGGCAGGCGCTCAAGGCGGCACTCGAGCGCCGCCGAGCCGGCGCCCTGGAGGACTCCGCATGACTGAACGGCACGGTCTGCTGCCCGAACACTGCCTCGCCGTGGACGCGTTGGTCGCGCTGGTGGACGGCGAACTGCCTCCCGGCGCGCACGACCGTGCCATGAGCCACCTCGCCGGGTGCGTGCGGTGCGCCCGCCAGGCGAGCGCGCAGCGTCAGGCGAGGGCCGCGCTCCGCTCCGCCGCCGCTCCCGCGATGCCCGCCGGTCTGCTGGAGAGCCTGCGGGCCATCCCGCACAGCGCCCCGCTCCCGACCGGGCCCGACGAACTCGCGGTGACCGCCGAGGGCCAGGTGGTGGTCGCCCAGCCGGGCAGCCGAGGTGAGCCCGGTAGCCGGTTCGGTGGAGTGCCCCCGTTGGGTTCCAGTGCCCCGTTCGGATCGAGTACCCCGCTCGGGCGGGGTGACACCGTCCTCGGCGGGGGGACCCTCAACGCCACACCGCCGGGGCCGCAGGCCCCCCGGCGGGCCCGCGCACCGAGGAACGGACGCCGGCTGCGCAACGGCGCGGGCGTCGTCGTCTCGGGTCTCATGCTCGGCGCGGTCATGCTCGCCACGCCGTCCGGGGCCCCGAGCGGCCAGGTGCCGGAGCAGGCCGGAGCCCGGGACGGGCGTGAGCCGGTGAGCCAGCCGGCCGGCGCGGCGGGCGGCCGACCACCCGCTCCGTTGGCGACCACGGTCACGACCACCGAGGACGCCTCGGTCGTCACCGGCAGGTCGAGCCCCCCCAGCGCGGGTTCGGGTGCGCCGAGCGCGCACCTGACACCCTCCGCGCACGACCGTTCCACCCCGGCCGGCGCCCACGGGAGCACGACCCCCGCGCCGGTCGGCCCCTGAACCTCCGGGTGGCGCTGGTCACGTCCCCCGTCCTTCGACGCAGGCCACGCCAGTCGGGACCGTTATTGGCTGGTGGCCGCCCTACGGGGTGTGCCTATCCTTGCCCCGGTATGGGAACGCCTCCAGTGACATCCACGGCCGAGATCGCCGCACGTCTCCCCGAGCTGATGCTCCGGGACGAACAGCGGCTGGCGCGGCGGTTGGAGGGGGTGCGCAAGGTGCGCGGCGCCCCCGCGCGGGAGCGCGCCCTCAACCGGATCACGGCGGACCTGGCGGCCGCCGAGACGCGGGTCGCCCAGCGCCGCTCGGCCGCCCCGGCGATCCGTTACCCGGACACGCTGCCGGTCAGCCAGCGCAAGGACGACATCCTCGCCGCCATCCGCGACCACCAGGTGGTCATCGTCGCGGGGGAGACCGGCTCCGGGAAGACGACCCAGCTGCCCAAGATCTGCCTGGAACTGGGGCGCGGTGTCCGGGGCAGCATCGGGCACACCCAGCCTCGTCGGCTGGCGGCGCGGACCGTCGCCGAACGGGTGGCGGAGGAACTGGCCACCCCGGTGGGGGAGACGGTGGGCTTCAAGGTCCGCTTCACCGACCGCTCCACCGACGACACCCTGCTCAAGATCATGACCGACGGCATCCTGCTGGCGGAGATCCAGCAGGACCGCATGTTGTGGCAGTACGACACCCTCATCATCGACGAGGCGCACGAACGAAGCCTGAACATCGACTTCCTGCTCGGCTACCTCAAGCAGCTGCTGCCCCGCCGGCCCGATCTCAAGCTGATCATCACCTCGGCGACGATCGACCCCGAACGCTTCTCCCGCCACTTCGACGGCGCTCCCGTCATCGAGGTGTCCGGCCGCACCTACCCCGTGGAGGTGCGCTACCGCCCGCTCCTCGACGAGGACGACCCGGACCCGGACCGGGACCAGACCCAGGCGATCCTCGACGCCGTCGGCGAACTGAGCCAGGAGGGGCCGGGCGACATCCTGGTCTTCCTCAGCGGCGAACGGGAGATCCGGGACGCCGCCGACGTGCTGGAGAAGGCGGACCTCCGGAACACCGAGATCCTGCCGCTCTACGCCCGGTTGTCCGCGGCCGAGCAACACCGCGTCTTCAGCCCGCACCCGGGCCGGCGGGTCGTCCTCGCCACCAACGTCGCCGAGACCTCGCTCACGGTGCCGGGCATCCGCTACGTGGTGGACACCGGCAACGCCCGCATCTCCCGGTACAGCCACCGCCTGAAGGTCCAACGCCTGCCCATCGAGCCGGTTTCCCAGGCCTCGGCCAACCAGCGCAAGGGCCGGTGCGGTCGCGTCGCCGAGGGCATCTGCATCCGGCTGTACTCGGAGGAGGACTTCGACAACCGCCCCGAGTTCACCGACCCCGAGATCCTCCGGACGAACCTGGCCTCGGTCATCCTCCAGATGACCTCGTTGGGGCTGGGGGACATCGCCGCCTTCCCCTTCGTCGAACCACCCGACGCCCGCAACATCCGGGACGGTGTCCAGCTCCTGCAGGAGCTGGGAGCGCTGGAGGTGGACGAGGGCGGCGGACGGCGGCTGACGGAACTGGGGCGCAAACTGGCCCAGCTGCCGGTGGACCCCCGGCTCGGCCGGATGGTGCTGGAGGCCGAGCGGAACGGCTGCGTCCAGGAGGTCCTGGTGATCGCCGCCGCGCTTTCCATCCAGGACCCGAGGGAACGCCCGGCAGAACGGCAACAGGCCGCCGCGGAGAAGCACGCCCGGTTCGCCGACCAGGAGTCGGACTTCCTCAGCTACCTGAACCTGTGGGACTACCTGCGGGAACAACAGCGGGAACTGACCTCGAACAGGTTCAGGAGGCTGTGCAAGAACGAGTTCCTGAACTACCTGCGGGTGCGCGAGTGGCAGGACGTGCACTCCCAGCTCCGGCAGATCGCCGCACAGCTCGACCTGCCGATGAGCACGGCGCGGGAGGAGCCGCAGCGCATCCACATGGCGCTGCTGGCCGGTCTGCTCTCGCACGTCGGGCTCAAGGAGGGGCCGAAGCAGGACTACCAGGGCGCTCGCAACGCCCGGTTCGCCGTCTTCCCCGGCTCGTCGCTGTTCAAGAAGCAGCCGAGGTGGGTGATGGCCGCCGAGCTCGTCGAGACCAGCAGGCTGTGGGCGCGGGTCGTCGCCCGCATCGAACCCGAGTGGGTGGAACGCCTGGCCGGGCACCTCGTGAAACGCTTCCACAGCGAGCCCCACTGGGAGAAGCGGCGCGGAGCCGTGATGGCTCTCGAACGGGTCACGCTCTACGGCATCCCCCTCGTCACCGGCCGCAAGGTCAACTACGGGCGGATCGATCCGGAGGTCAGCCGGGAGCTCTTCATCCGCCACGCCCTGGTGGAGGGGGACTGGGACACCCGGCACCGCTTCTTCCACGAGAACCGCCGGCTGCTGGCGGAGGTCGAGGAACTCGAACACCGCGCGCGCCGGCGGGACATCGTCGTGGACGACGAGACGCTGTTCGAGTTCTACGACGCCAGGGTCGGGGCGGAGGTCGTCTCCGCGCGCCACTTCGACACCTGGTGGAAGAGGACCAGGGCCACCCAGCCCGACCTGCTGACCTTCGACCGGTCGATGCTGGTGAACGAGAACTCGGGTGGAGTCAGCCAGGCCGACTACCCGGACACGTGGCGGCAGCCGGGCCTGGAGATGCCGCTGTCCTACCACTTCGAGCCGGGCACGACGAGCGACGGCATCACCGTCGACGTTCCGCTGGCCGCCCTCAACCAGGTCACGCCGGAGCAGTTCAGCTGGCAGGTCCCCGGCCTGCGTTCCGAGCTGGTCACCGCGCTGATCCGCACCCTGCCCAAGAACGTCCGGCGGAACTTCGTTCCCGTTCCGGACGTGGCCAGGACGGTGCTCGCCCGGCTCAACCCCGACTCGGAGCAGGCGCTGCTGCCGGCGCTCGAACGGGAACTCCACCGGCTGACCGGGGTCAGCGTGCCCCGGGACGCCTGGCGGACCGACCAGCTCCCCGACCACCTCCGGGTCACGTTCCGGGTCGTGGACGGTGGCGGCGGGACCGTGGCGGAGGGCCGGGACCTCGGAGCGATCAAGGCGAAGCTGCGCGGGCGCGTGCGGGCCACGCTCTCCCACGCGGCCCGGTCGCTGGAGCGCACCGGCCTCACCAGCTGGGACGGTCTCGGTGAGTTGCCCACCGAGTACCGGCAGGACCAGGACGGGCTGACCGTCACCGCGTACCCCGCCCTCGTCGACGAGGGTGACAGCGTCTCGGTGCGCATGTTCGAGACGCCGGCTGAGGCACGCCGGGCGATGTGGCGCGGTTTCCGGCGCCTGGTCCTGCTCAACGTGCCCTCACCCCTGAGATCGTTGAAGAACAGCCTCAGCAACGCGCGCAAGCTCGCGCTGACCCGCAACCCGCACGGCGGCCTCCCTGCGTTGCTGGACGACTGCGTCGACTGCGCGGCCGACTCGATCCTGGTGGGGGCGGGAGCGCCGGGCCGGGACGCCGCAGCCTTCGACCGGCTGCGGGAGAAGCTCCGGGACGAACTGCCCGCCCGCGTGCACACCGTGGTGCGCCACGTGAGCGACAC
>NZ_AGVX02000082.1 GCF_000239155.1 Actinoalloteichus spitiensis RMV-1378 | reverse complement strand
TACAGCTCGCTGATAAGGTCACCGTCCCCGCCGACCGCCGACCGCCGACCACCGTCAGCCCGGCAGGACACCCTCGTCGAGGCCGGCGAAGGGGTGGACGGGAAGCCCCCGGACCCCGGTCTCGGCGAGGTAGAGCGCGCCGGCGGTCGGCTCCGGGTCGGCCAACCCGTCCCGAGAGGTGGTGACGTAGAGCTGGTCGAGGTCCGGGCCGCCGAAGGCGCAGGCCGTCACCTGGCGGACCGGGACCTCGACCACTGCCTCCAGCTCGCCCTCCGGCGAGTAGCAGCGCACCGCCGACCCGCCCCACATCGCCACCCACAGCCGCCCGTGGGCGTCGATCGCCATGCCGTCCGGTGCCCCGTGCTCCTCCGGGATCTCGACCAGCGGCCTGCGGTTCAGGAACTCACCGCGCGCCGCGTCGAAGTCGAACACGTCGACCCGGCCGGTGGGGGTGTCGACGTAGTACACGAGGTGCCCGTCCGGGCTCCACACCAGCCCGTTGGAGATCGTCACCGGGGTGAGCACTCGGTGCGTACCGCCGTCCGGGTCCAAGCGCCACAGCGTGCCCCGCTCCGGGGTGGCGTCGAAAGCCATCGAGCCCGCGTAGAAGCGCCCCTGCGGGTCGCAGCCGCCCTCGTTCATCCGCACACCCGGGTCAGACCACAGCTCGGGCAGCCGCCTCGGTTCGTCCGCTCCCTCCGGCAGCAGGGCGAACCCCCTGTCCACGGCCAGCACGAGACCGCCCGACCGGTTCGGCCGGACGACCGCCGCGACCGAGCCCACCCTGGTCCGGGTGATCCCGGCGTCGGCGCCCAGCGTCAGAACGTCGCCGGCGAGCATGTCCACGAAGTGGAGTCGGCCGGTCGCGGGGTTCCAGACAGGACCCTCACCGTGGTGGGTCACGGGGTCGGAGACGGCTTCGGCTCTCATCGGCACCCTTCGATCCTCGAACGGGACAACGGGGGGACCGTAACCCGCGACCGACCGGCGGACAACGCTTGCCGACCTGACCGCCCGGCACCGGTCAACCTCGGCCGGCGGGGAACCCGTCCCCGTGCCCGACCGTTCCCGGTCCCACCCGGTGGACCCCGACCGCCACCAGTCCGGGCACCGGTGGGGGTTCAACCCGCCCGTCGGGGTGGGGTGCTGTCCCGCAGGACGACCTCGCCCCGCACTCGCCGAACCCTGGGGCGGTCCGCCTGCTGCTCGTCGAGGACCAGGTCGACCGCCGTGGCGCCGAGCCGCTCCAGGGGCACCCGAACGGTGGTCAGCGCCGGGGTCACGTCCCGGAGGGTCGCGATGTCGTCGAAACCTGCCACGCCCACCTCGGTCGGGAGGCGCACCCCGTGGTCGCGGAGCGCGACCATCGCCCCGACCGCCATCACGTCGTTGACCGCGAAGACGCAGTCGATCTCCGCCCTGGCGGCGAGCAGTTCCTCCGCCGCCGAGTACCCGCCGTCCCTGGTGAAGTCACCGTGGATCACGTGGGCCGGGGCGAGTGGCGCCCCAGCCCTGGTCAGACCCTCCCGGAACCCGGCCAGCCTGTCCCGGGCCGTGACGAGGTTGCGGGGACCCGCGAGCACCGCGAACCGGCGGTAGCCCCGCTCGTGCAGCGCGGTCGCCAGCGACCGGGCACCCGCCCGGTTCTCCAACACCACGGTGTCGACCTGGAGCCGGGGCTGGCTGATCAGCGCGACCCGCCCACCGATGGCCTGGAACTTCTCCAGCTCGGCGGAGAGCCGCTCCACCAGGCCGCGGTCGGTCACCCGGCTGCCAGCCAGGACCACCGCCCTGGCGCGCTGGCCCCGGAGCGCCGAGAGGTACTGGACCTCCCGTTCCGGACGGCGCATCGTGCTCGACATCGTCACGATCAGCTGGTTCTCCTCGGCGCTGCGCATCACGCCGGCGGCGATGGAGGAGAAGTACGGGTCGGCGATGTCGTGCACGATCAGCCCGACGACGTCGGTGCGTCCGCGCGCCATCGCCTGGGCCTGGGCGTTCGCCGTGTAGTTCAGCTCGTGGGCGGCCCGCACCACGCTTTCCCGCAGGTCCTCCCGGACCTTGCGGGGGCTCCCGCTGAGGACCCTGGACGCGGTCGCGAGCGACACACCCGCCGCCTTCGCGACGTCGACCAGGGTTGCCGACACGACGGCACGCTGCGACATGTGATGACCCCCTGTGGCCGCGTCGCGCTCGACAGCGCCACCCAAGGAACGAACCCGCTTCCCGCGACCAGCGTACGGGCGCGAGTCTTGGCCGGTCAAGGCGGTGGTCGCGGAGCGCGAGGTCCAGGGTGGACGGTGGTGGCGCGCCAGCGTCCACCTGGGACGGGCTACCGAGGGTGTCCGGGTTGTCGCTCGTGCCCGGACCTCCGCACCGGCCCCCGCCGGCGACAGCCCGACCGGCGAGGCGGTGGGCCGGGTGCCCAGCACGCTCGGTCCCCGGCTCCTTGCCGGGTCCCGCCGAGCCTCCCTAGGCTCGGTCCCGTTCCGGCCCCGGGTCGGTCCCCCGCGTGGAGCGCGGGTCCCGCCGGGTCCGACAACGATGTCACGGTTTCCTGCGGGCGACGGGTCGTGTCCGGAGGTCGCGAGCGAGGAGGCGACGGCGGTGGGGGACACGCGGTCCGCGGCCGAGGGCGGGCACGGCGGGCGGAAGGTGGCGCTGGCGCTCGACATCGGAGGCACCAAGATCGCCGGTGGGCTGGTCACCAGCGACGGCGGGGTCCTCGCCACGGACCGGGAGGACACCCCGAGGGGCCCGGTCGATGCCGACGACGTCTTCCACGCCGTGGAGCGCCTGGTCCGGCGTCTCCTCGCGCTTCCCGCCGCCGACCGGGTGGAGGTCGTCGGGATCGGCAGCGCGGCGCCGGTCCACCTGGCGGAGGGAGCGGTCAGCCCGGTCAACATCCCCGCGTGGCGGCGTTTCCCCCTGGTCGACCGGGTGCGGTCCCTGCTCGGGGGACGGTGCCCGGTCCTGCTGTGCGGGGACGGCCCGGCGTACGCGGCCGCCGAACACTGGCTCGGGGCCGCTCGCGGTTTCGACGACGCGATCTGCCTGGTGGTGTCGACCGGTGTCGGCGGGGGACTGGTGTCGGGCGGGCGACTGCTCACCGGTCCCTCCGGCAACGGCGGCCACCTGGGGCACGTCGTGGTGGACGTGGACGGCGAGGTCTGCCCCTGCGGTTCGATCGGGTGCGTCGAGTCGATCGCCAGCGGGCCGTCCATGGTGCGCTGGGCCCGTGACCAGGGGTGGGCCGGACGGGAGACGGCCACCGCGCGGGACCTCGCCGAAGCGGCGCGGTCCGGCGACCCGATCCCGGTCGCGGCCTTCGACCGCGCCGCCCGCGCCCTGGCCGCCGGGATCGTGTCCGCGGCCGCGTTGACGGAGGTGCGGGTCGCGGTGGTCGGAGGTGGCGTGGCCCGGGCCGGACGCGTGTTGTTCGCCCCCCTGCGCGGACATCTGGCGGACTACGCCCGCCTGCCCTTCCTCCGCGGGCTCCTGCTGCGCGCCGGCGAGGTCGCACGCGACGGCGGCCTCCTCGGCGCCGCCCGGGTCGCCTTCGGCTCGCGCGGGGAACGCCCGGTCGCGTGAGGACCCGACCGGTAAACCCGTCGCGACCACCCCGTCCGAGTGGTTAGGGTCCGCAGGTGCCAGCACACCTGCGCCTGAACCGTTCATCGACCCTCTCCGACGTTGCCGAGTACGCCTACTCCACGACCGTCGCCCCCGGGACGACGCTCATCTACACCGCCGGCGCCTGCCCGCTCGACTCCGAGGGCCGCACCGTGGCCGTCGGCGACTACGCCGGGCAGGCCAGACAGGTGATGGCGAACCTCGCGACCGCCCTCGACGAGGCCGGGGCAGGGCTCGCCGACGTGGTGCGCACCACCGTCTACGTGGCCTCCCAGCAGCAGGAGGACCTGGTGACGGCGTGGGAGGTCGTGCGCGACGCCTTCGCCGAGCACCAGCACGACCCGCCGAGCACGCTGCTGGGGGTCGCGGTGCTGGGCTACGACGACCAACTCGTGGAAGTGGAGGCGGTCGCCGCGCGTCCCGCTGCCGGCTAGCCACGCGGGGACCCCTCACCGTCGACGAGGCGATCAACGTGGACGGGGGGGACCGTGGCTGGTGGAGGGCGAGGGAGGACCGGAGGTTCACGGTCAGCCGGAGTCCCGGCCGTGCTCGTCGAGCCCTTCGACGACGTCGTCGCCTCCCCGATCGGCGGCAGGCCCGCGCACCCACCCGCTCGGCGGTCCGGCGTCGCGCGCCTCATCGTGCCCGTTCGGGGGCGAGGGGCCCGGTAGCGTGCCGCCGGCGGACGGGGTCGTCGTCGACGGGCCGGCTCCGGCCCGTTCGGGAGCCCGGAGCGTGCGGGCTCAGCGGGCGCGTTTCCGCAGGCCCCGGTCCACCTCGCTGCGTTGCTTCCCCCGTTCCGGGGATCGCTGCCGCTCCGCGTGCCCGGTGTGGTGCGGCAGGTGCTCTGACGCCTTGGACGCCCCCAAGGTGACCTGGGCATGACTCGGCGTGGTGCCCTCAGCCCTGGCCTGGCGGGCCCGGTTCCGGCGTTGGGTGTTGTCGCCTTCCATCTGTTTGCCCATGTCCGCAGGGTTCCCGCCACCCACCCCGGTTAATCGCGGGGCGCCCGGGGCGCGGCGCTCCGGACCGGGCGACCACCTCGCGGGGCGGTGGCGGCGCCGTTCGCTCGTCGAACTCCAGGGCACCGGTCGACCGGGTACGGGGTGGGCGGCGGTGGATCCGGCCTCGGGCGCCGGGGACAGCGGTCCTCCCCTCCCGGCCCCGGGCCTGCGCCCCGCCGGGTCGTACGGGACGGCAGCCCGGGCGCTCCCTCCCGTGCCGGGGTCGGTGGACGCGCAACGCCCCCGGCCGCCGGGGCACGGGTGTGCCCTCCGTGCCTCCGGGGCCAGCGGAGGGTGTCGGGGCCGCGCGGAACCAGACGCCGTCGTGGGCCGTTGCCCACGCAGGAGCGTCACGTCACGTGGCGCGAGGGCGGGACGGAGCGGACCATGATCGGTTTCCTGGTGGCGGGACTCATCATCGGAGCCCTCGCCCGGCTCGTGAAGCCGGGCAAGCAGAACCTCGGCCTGCTGGCCACCCTCGGTCTCGGGCTGGTGGGTTCGGTCATCGGCGGAACCATCGCCAGCCTGCTGGGCACCGGTGACATCTTCGAGCTCAACGTCCTCGGGTTCATCGCGGCGGTCGTCGCCTCGGTGCTGCTGATCGGCGTCGCGGAGACCCTCGTCGGCAGGCGGAGCGGCTGAGCCGTTCTCCGCGCGTCCGGCGGGATGCGGCGGGGCCCGCGAGCCACCCGGCGGTCACCGGTCACCCCACGGCGGTGGGGCTCGGGTTGCGGAGCAGGTGCCGCGCCGCCGCGACGACGGCGTCCGCGTCGATGCCCGCCGCGTGCACCAGCTCGGCGGGGCTGCCCGAGACCGGCATGTCCCGGACGCCGAGGACACGCACCGGCGGTCGGTCGGCGACTCCCGCCAGCGCGCTGAGCACCGCCTCACCCAGGCCGCCTTCCGGCCAGTGGTCCTCGACCGTGATCAGCGCCCTGCTCTCCGACGCCGCCGCGGTCAGGGTGACGGTGTCGATGGGCTTCACCGAGTAGCAGTCGATGACCTTGGCCAGCACTCCCTCGGCTTCCAGCACGTCGGCGGCCCGCTCGGCCTCGTCGACGGTGACGCCGCACGCCACGATCGTCAGGTCGTCGTCCTCGGTGGCCCTGACCACCCGGCTCCCCCCGATGCGGACCTCCTCGTCCGGGGGCGTCCTGACCGGCGTCTTGCCGCGCAGCGTGCGCAGGTAGCTGATGCCGGGCCGGTCGGCCATCGCCTCCACCAGACGGGCCGCCTGGTTGGCGTCGGAAGGGTGCAGGACGGCGCTCCCGTGCACGGCGCGCAGCGCGGCCATGTCCTCCAGCGCCATCTGCGAGGGGCCGTCCTCCCCGATGGACACTCCGGCGTGGGACCCGCAGAGCCGCAGGTCGGCGCGGGACACCGCCGCCATGCGGACGAAGTCGTAGGCCCGGCTGAGGAAGGCGCCGAAGGTCGAGGCGAACGGGACCCAGCCCCGGGCCTGCATCCCCACCGCGGCGGCAATCATCTGCTGTTCGGCGATGAACATCTCGAAGTAGCGGTCGGGGTGGGCGCGGGCGAACAGCTCCGAGTGGGTGGAGTTGGAGACCTCGCCGTCGAGGGCGACGACGTCACCCCTGGCGGAGCCCAGGGCCGCCAGGGCCTCCCCGTAGGCGAGCCTCGTCGCGACCTCCTGCCCCACCTCCCAGCGAGGTGGGGCGGCCTCCTCGCTGGGGAAGCGGTGCGGCGCCCCGGCGTTCTCCGGGGTCGCCACCCGCACGCTCAGGTTCCGTTCGCCCCCCAGCTCCCGCACGGCGCCCTCCGGGTCGTCGAGGGGTTTCCCGTGCCGTCCCGGCTGGTCCGTCACCGCCTGGACGCCGTGCCCCTTCTCGGTGCGCGCGAGGACGACGGTGGGACGTCCGGTGGTGGCGACCGCCTCGGCGAACGCCTCGTCCACGGCAGCGAGGTCATGGCCGTCCACGACGACGGCGTGCCAGCCGAAGGCGCGGGCGCGGGCCGCGTACCCGTCCATGTCCCAGCCGAGCATCGTCTCCCCGGTCTGGCCCAGCCGGTTGACGTCGACGATCACGGTGAGGTTGTCGAGGCCGGACCAGGCGGCGTGCTGGAACGCCTCCCACACGGAGCCCTCCGCCATCTCCGAGTCACCGCACAGCGCCCACACGCGGTAGGGCAGCCGGTCGAGCCGGGCCCCGGCCAGGGCGAGTCCCACCGCGACCGGGAGCCCCTGGCCGAGGGAGCCGGTCGCCACGTCGGTTGGCGGGATGCGCGGGGTCGGGTGGCCCTCCAGCCGGCTCCCGAACTCGCGGAAGGACAGCAGTTCCCCGTCGTCGATCGCGCCGGCGGCCTTGAGCAGCGAGTAGTACAGCGGGGACGCGTGGCCCTTGGAGAAGACGAGGTGGTCGTTGCCGGGGTTGCCGGGGTCGGTGAAGTCGAGCCGCAGGTAGCCGTCGAGCAGGACGGCCATCAGTTCGGCGGCGGACATGGACGAGGTCGGGTGCCCGGACCCGGCGGCGGCGCTGGACCGCACCGAGTCGACCCGCAGCTGCTGGGCGAGTTCGTGGCGGAATGTCTGGTCTGCCATGTCGGGTGCACTCTCCTGACGGTCGTCGCGGTCGTGTCTGGTGTCCCGCCTGGCCGCGCGTGGCGGTTCAGCCCCGGGAGGTCGCGTCGAGCGTCCACATCGTCACCAGTCCGAAGACCAGGTGCGGGAGCACGTCGCTCGCCCAGTCGCGCGGGCTCCAGTGGCGGGGACGGACATCCCGAACGCGGCCATCGGACGTCCGGGGCGGTCGTGGCCGCCGTGGTCGCGAGCACGGCCGTCGGGCGGGACGGGCGCCAGCCGAACCGGCGTGCCGCACCGGTGGCGGCACCGACCGCCGTTCGGATCGATCCCGAGCAGGGCACCGGCGCCGCTGAGACGGTGGTGGCGGGCCGAGGGCTCCCCTGGCACGGTGGTCCCGGCCCGCTCCGCCAGCCTTGGCCTGTCGGTGGTCTCCTCCGGGGCCGTGCTCGGCCGGCGGGCGTGCGGGACCTTGCCCAGGCAGGTGACGCGGTTCGGCGCGGTCGTCCCGGCCGCGCCGGGCGCCGCGCCCCGTGGTGTCGAAGCCCTCATGCTGCCGGGGTTCCCGACCGCGAGGACGGGAAACGGGCGGACCGCCGTCCTGGCTCCGCCGGAACGGCGTCAGCTCGGGGCGGCAGCGCGGCCGCCCCGGACGGGCGGGCGGGCGGTGCTCGCCCGTTCCACCAGGCAGGTGGACAGCTCGATGCGGTCCGCCTCGGCTGTCTCGCCCCGCATCAGGCGCACCAGCAGGCCGATGGCCGCCGCCGCCATCTCGTTCAACGGCTGGCGCACGGTGGTCAGCGCTGGCCGTGCCCACCTGGCCTCCGGCAGGTCGTCGAAACCGACCACGCTGAGGTCGTCAGGAACGGTCATGCCCCGTTCCCGGGCCGCGTCGCAGACGCCCAGCGCCATCTGGTCGGTGCAGGCGAACACGGCGGTCGGCGGTTCGGGAAGGTCGAGCAGCTCGCCGGCTCGCCGTCGCCCGCTCTCCAGGCTGAAGTCACCCATCACGGTCAGCTCGGGGAGCACGGCCAGCCCCGCCGCCGCCATGGCGGAGCGGTAGCCCGCCAGCCTGGCCTGACCGCACAGCGTGTCCTCGAGTCCGCTGACCACGGCGATCCGCCGGTGCCCGGCCCGGAGCAGGTGTTCGGTCGCGCTGACCCCGCCTGCCCAGTTGGTCGCCCCCACGGAGGGGACGCCCGGTGGGGGGACGGAGATGGGGTCGAGGACCACGTGGGGAATGCGGTGGTGGCGCAGCCACGCCCGTTGCGAGGGCGTGGGTTCGACGAGGACGAGCAGCACACCGGCGGTGCCCCGGTCGGCCACCCGGTCCAGCCACCCCCGACCGGTCCGCCCGCTGCCGGTGCGGGCGGCCGAGACGACGATGTCGAGCCCGACCCGGTAGGTGGCGTTCTCCACCGCGCTCAGGAGGGTGGTGGCCCAGGACGTGTCGAGGCCGTGGATGACCACGTCGACGAGGCCACCGACCCCCTCCCGGGGAGCGCGGGCCACGGGGCGGCGCAGGTAGCCGCGACGTTCGAGGACCTCGCTGACGCGACGTCGGGTGTGCGGGGCGACGTCCTCGCGCCCGTTGACGACCTTGGAGACCGTGGGTACGGAAACCCCGGCCTCCCTGGCGATCACCGCGAGGGTCGGGCCACCGTGAGCTGTGCCGGGCATGCGAGGTGCCACCTCCGTCGACGTTGACCTCGAGCTGGCGGAGCGGGGGACGGACGTCCTCCGCTCGTGTTGGCGGGAAGGGCAGTGCTGGGTGTTCCGAGTTCGTATCGAATTACTGCGGACGCCATACGATATTTCGGATACGGTAATCAGGCTCGTTCCCCTGGTCAACGGTCCGGTGGCGCCGTTCGTCGACCAGGGGGAGTTGCTGTCACTGCGCCCTTGACCCGGCGGACTGAAAACGCTTACCGTAGAAGGCTGGCTTGGCGATTATCCGATATTTCGGACGCTGTGTGTGCTGTTCGCCCGCGCCGCCAAGGACCGTCCCGGCGCCGCTCGACCGCGTCGAGTGAACGGCGGCCGGCGGGGCACCCGGTGTTCTGAGCGGACACTGGGAGGTGGGAGGCGGTTCCACCCGCCCCCGCCCGCCAGAGGGTTGGAGGCGCAACGATGAGCGCGAACAGAGCGGTCGCCTACGTCGGGCCCGGCCAGGTCGAGGTGCAGGACATCGACTTCCCCGCCCTCGAACTGCGGGACGGCCCCGGCGTGGACCCCGCGAACGTGGGACGCCAGTGCCAGCACGGCGTGATCCTCAAGGTCCTGGCGACCAACATCTGCGGCAGCGACCAGCACATGGTCCGGGGGCGCACCACCGCCCCGCGCGACCTCGTGTTGGGCCACGAGATCACGGGTGAGGTCGTCGAGGCAGGTCGAGACGTGGAGTTCGTCCACCCGGGCGACATCGTCTCGGTCCCCTTCAACATCGCCTGCGGGCGGTGCCGGAACTGCAAGGAACGGCAGACGGGCATCTGCCTCAACGTCAACCCGGCACGGCCAGGAGGCGCCTACGGCTACGTGGACATGGGGGGCTGGGTCGGCGGGCAGGCCGAGTACGTGATGGTGCCCTACGCCGACTTCAACCTGCTGCGCTTCCGCGACCGGGACCAAGCGCTCGCCAAACTCCTGGACCTGACCATGCTGTCCGACATCTTCCCCACGGGCTACCACGGAGCGGTGACAGCGGGCGTGGGCGTGGGGAGCACCGTGTACGTCGCGGGGGCCGGCCCGGTCGGACTCGCCGCCGCCGCGTCCGCGCGCTTGCTCGGCGCCGCCGTCGTCATCGTCGGGGATCTCAACACCGAGCGCCTGGCGCAGGCCCGCAGCTTCGGCTGTGAGGCCGTGGACCTCACCCAGGGGGATCTCGGTGAGCAGATCGCGGAGCTCCTCGGCGTGCCCGAGGTCGACGCGGCGGTCGACGCGGTGGGGTTCGAGGCGAAGGCCCACGGAACGGGAGCGGGCGAGGCGCCGGCGACGGTGTTGAACTCGGCCATGGAGGTCACGAGGGCGGGGGGAAGCCTCGGTATCCCTGGCCTCTACGTCACCGAGGACCCCGGCGGGGTCGACTCCGAGGCGAGGCGCGGTTCGCTGCGCATCCGGCTCGGACTCGGCTGGGCCAAGAGCCACACCCTCCACACCGGGCAGTGCCCGGTCATGAGGTACCACCGGCAACTGGCGATGGCGATCTTGCACGACAGGGTGCACATCGCCAAGGCGGTGAACGCGGCCCCGATCCCGCTGGACGACGCCCCCCGCGCCTACACGGAGTTCGACCGGGGTGCCAGCCGGAAGTACGTGCTCAACCCGCACGGCGCCCTCGACGGAGTGCGGGCGGCCTGACCCCCGCGCGGCGCCCTCGGGGTCCCACCGAGGGACGCCGCCGAGGCGGTGCCCCGGGAGCGTCAGCTCACCGGTCGGAGGACTGTCGCTCGGCCGCGAACTCGTCCTGGAGCCGGATGGCGGTGCCGCGAACGATGTCGTCGAGCTCGGGGAGGGGGACGACGTCGGCGTTGAAGCTCTGGTCGCCGCGCACCTCGATCGCCCGGACCGGGCACGAGCGGGACAGGTTCACGGCGGCGTGGGGCACGCCCGGGGCGATGAACAGGGTGTCCCCGGGATCGTGGAAGACCACCCGGTCGAGGCGCTCACCCACGAGGGTGGCGGCGTTGCCCTCGACCACGTGGACGACCAGCTCCGCGTCCCGGTGCAGGTGGGCCCGGGAGTGGTGTCCGGGCGGCATGTGCACGAGGCCGGCGCCCAGCTGGCTCGCCCCGCAGATCTCCTGGCTGATCGTGGTCGTGAGCAGTTGGCCCTGCGGCCCCTCGGCGGCGTCTCCGGTGCCCGCCCTGGCGAGGTGCCAGCCGTCGTGGCCGATGGTTCTCATCGTCTCCCCCAGCTGCGGCTCCCGACGCCGGCGACGCGCCGCGACCGATCACTCTCGGTGTTGGGGTTCGTCATCGGGGCGGCCCTGCCGGGGGAGCACGCGATCGTTGCGTGGCAAAGTGTCCTGAGCTGCTGTTTCCGTGGGTGCAGCGTAGCGTTCCGCTGAGTGGGCACGGTCGTGACCTCCTGGGTGGAACGGGAAGGGGACTGCGCTGTGTGACCGCCACGGCCGCCGGGGCGCGTCGTCGCGCCGGGGCGGCCCTCGCCAGCCAGGTGCGAGCCGTGCGGCGGCCCGGCCCGGACATCGCGGGTAGCGGCATCAACCATGCGCTGAGGGCAGGGGGAGAGGACAGGTCCGTCCGGAGCAACGTGGTGGGCCGCTCCCGCCGCTGGCCGGAACCGGCCGGGCGGAACACCCGCCGGAAGGTCCCCACGGGACGCGGTGCCGGTCAGCCCCGCAACCGCATCCCCCGGGGCGTGGCACGGAAACCGGCTTCCTCCAGGAACCCGGCGAGCCGGGTGCCCCAGGGCGCCTCGCCACCCGCCCGCGACACGGTCACCTGGTCCAACCAACCCGCGCGGACCGCCCCGGCCAGGCCCTGCGCCGCCGCGCGGAGCGGGGTCTCCTCCTCCGTGAAGGCCAACAACGACCGTCCCCCCCGCTCCAGGTAGAGCGCGGCCGTGCCGTCCACGAGCACGACCAGGGCGCCGGCCCTGCGCCCGGGGCGGTGCCCGCCCTCCCCGACGACCGTCGGCCACGGGAGAGCCGCACCGTGGGGCTGGGCCGGATCGGTCGCGGCGAGCACCACGACGGACCGGTCGGAGGGTTCCTCCCCGACGGGTCGGGAGAACGCGCGCAACCGGTCGATGGCACCGGGAACCGCGAACTGCGCCGCCCCCAGCCCTTCCACCACGTAGCCGCGCCGGCACCGCCCGGTCTCCTCCATCGCCCGCAGCACGCGGTAGACGCCCCCGAAACCGCCCGGTACCCGTTCGGTGTCCAGCGCGCCCCGGGTCAGGACGCCGTGGCGCTCCAACAGCACCTCGGCCCTGGCATGGGCCCGCCGGGTGGGGTCGGCCTCCCTGGCTGGCACCGGTGCCCACCGGCCGCCCACGGAGGGCGGCCCCGACCGGGAGGGGAGTCCGGGCCTGGCGGGCACCGGCGAACCCGCCAGGCCCGCCCGGAGGGAGGCGTACCGGCCCCGAGGGGGCCGGCGGCGCTGCCGGTGGCGCGCCCCGCCGCCGGACAACAGTGCCCGAACCGGAGCCAGGGTGTCGTTGCCCACCAACCCCGCCCACACCAGGTCCCACAGCGCCGCGACCAGGGCGGCCTCGTCGGGCAGCGGTTCTCCCTCGCCGAGCAGGACCTCCGCCGCCCGGTCCGCCACCTGGCGGAAGAACAACCCACCCCCGGCAAGGGCGGACAGCAGCGCCCGGTGCACCGGAGAGTCCGGCGGGTCCTCCGCCACCGGCGGCAACACCAGGTCGGCGATCTCCGAGGGCGCGAACGCCACCCAGCCGTCACCACCCGCAAGCGCGCCAGCTCCGCACCAGGTCACCTCGCCCGAGGCCGTCAGCTCGTCCAGCAGCGCCGGGGCGTAACCGGGCAACCGCGCGGGCAGGATCAGGGACTCGACGGCGCTGGCCGGCACCGGGACCCCCGCCAGCTGTTCCACCACGGCCAGCACGTCCTCCGCGCCGACCGCCCGCCGGCCCGCTCGGGCGGAGACGCCGTGCCAGTGCGGGAGGAAACGACCCAACGCGGCCGGCTCCACCGGTTCGACCTCGGCGCGCAGCCGGGCCAGCGACGCCCTGCGCAACCGGCGGAGCACCTCCGCGTCGCAGTACTCGGTCGGCTGCCCGTAGCCCCCCGTGTCCGGCGGCTCCAGCGAGACCGGACGCAGTTCGCCCCGCACGAGACGTCCCGAGGACACCAACCGCTCCA
>NZ_AGVX02000083.1 GCF_000239155.1 Actinoalloteichus spitiensis RMV-1378 | reverse complement strand
CTCGCCGCCGCCACTGCCGGCGGCGGGCTGACAGCCGAGGAACGCGCCACGCTGGTGGACCGGGTGCGGAGCTACGAACGGGCGGCGACCGAGCAGGTCGAGAGGCTCCGGGTGCAGCTCTCGAGAGCGGAGGAGTTCGCCGCCACGCTGCGGACCCGGCTGGACCCGCCTTCCGCCTGAGCGGGCGGGAGCGACACCGGGCGAGGCCGGTGCCACCCGTCGGTGGCGCCCGGGGTGGGCACGGGTGGGCGGTGGTGCGTTCCCCCGGGAACCGGGGGCGGGCGGTGTTCGTCGGAACGGTGCGGCGACAACGGTTGCCGGCACCGGGTGCTCGCCGTAGCGCCTCCCGTTCCACGGTGTCGGCCCCGCTCCACCACGCGGGGGGCGGTCGACCGTCGAGGGGATACAGTCCGTAAGTGACCGCGACAACCGGTGAGCAGTCGTTGAGAGTGGAGACCGTGGAGCAGTCCCGACTGCTGGCGCTGCTGCGTGACGAGGGACCGATGTCCCGGGTCGAGCTGGGTGAACGGCTCGAACTGCCACGTGCCCGCCTGACAGCCGAGGTCAGCCGGCTGGCGGAAGCGGGCATGGTCGAGTCGGGTGGCCCCGCCGCCAGCAGGGGCGGCCGGCGGTCCACGCTCGTCCGACTGGCCTCCGACCTGCGCCTGCTCGCGGTCGACATCGGCGCCACCTCGGTGGGGGTGGCGGTGACCGGGCCCAGGTGCGACGTGCTCGCCCATGTGGTGGAGGACTGCGACGTCCGCACGGGTCCGGTGGCGGTGCTCGAACGGGTCGCAGCGCTGGCCGACGTCGTGCTCGGCAGCAACCCCGGGAGGCTGCTGGCGGCCGGGGTGGGGCTCCCCGGTCCGGTGAGCTTCCGGGAGGGGTTGCCGGTGGCACCCCCGATCATGCCGGGCTGGGACCGCTTCCCGGTTCGTGACCAGCTCGCGAGCCGGTGGCGCCGTCCGGTGGCGGTCGACAACGACGTGAACGCGATGGCGATGGGGGAGCGGCACGCGGGCGTCGCCCAGTCCCTCGACGAGCTGATCTTCGTCAAGATCGGCACGGGCATCGGGTGCGGCATCGTCCTCGGGGGCCGCGTCTACCGGGGAGTGGCCGGAACGGCCGGCGACATCGGCCACGTCCGGATCGACGAGTACGGGCCGGCCTGCGCCTGCGGGGAGGTCGGCTGCCTGGAGGCCTACTTCGGTGGTGCCGCCCTGGCCAGGGACGCGCTGACCCTGGCCAGGAGCGGCCGCTCAGTGCGGCTCGCCGAGCTCCTGGAGGAGCGGGGGAGCCTGACCGCCCAGGACGTGGGTGCCGCCGCCGGAGCCGGGGACTTCGCGGCGGTGAACCTGATCCGGGAGGGCGGCAGGCGGCTGGGGCAGGTCATCGCCTCGCTGGTCAGCTTCATCAACCCCGGCATGGTCGTCATCGGAGGCGGTGTGGCCGGTCTCGGCCACCAGCTGCTGGCCGAGGTCCGCAGTGCCGTGTACCGGCGGTCCCTGCCGTTGGCGACCGGGAACCTCCCGATCGTGCTGTCCGAGCTCGGGGACCAGGCCGCGGTGATCGGCGCGGCCTGGTCGGCCAGCGAGCGCGCCTTCGCCCTGACGCACTAGCCCACCGGCCGCGCCTCGACCAGCCGCGCCCGGGCGGCCGAACGTGCTCGGGCGCGGCTCCTGGTGAGGTCCGCAACGCCCCACGCTCCCGGCGCCGGGCCGGGTGACGGCGAACCGGTTCGGGGGCGCGGTGCGCCCCTCCCTGGCTCGGGTGACGGGGCGCCCTGCGCCGGGCGACCGCCGCCGGTAGCCCACATCCTGGTGGCATGCCTGGTGAGAACAAGACCCTGGTCTGGCCGGTGCTGGCCTACGAGGACGCGCCCGCCGGTATCCGGTTCCTGGTGAACGCGTTCGGTTTCCAGGAGAACGTCGTCTACCCGGGCGAGACCCCCGACGTGGTCGTGCACGCCGAGTTGCTGTGGCCGGAGGGCGGCGGGGTGATGCTCGGTTCGGCCAGTGCCGGGGAGGGGCATGCGATCCGGCCGGGTGGTGCCGCCGTGTACCTGGTGACCGACACGCCGGACGAGTTGTTCGACCAGGCCGTGGCGGGGGGCGCCGAGGTCGTGCTGGCTCCGGAGGACAAGGACTACGGGGCGCGGGGGTTCACCGTGCGTGATCCCGAGGGCAATGAATGGAGCTTCGGCACCTACGCGGGCGGCTGATCACGTCGATGGTGTCGAGCCCCGGCGGCGCGAGCTCGACCGCCGTCGGGGCGGCTGCCCGGCCCGGGTGCGCGGAGCCCCGGACCACCAGGGGTGCGGACCAGCGGGGACGCCAGGGGGACGCTCCGCCGGCCCCGCGTCCGTGCGGGGCGGGGCCGAGGGGTCGGCCGTGCCGGGGCAGGTGGCGGTGGGTTGGCCCAACCGGTGACGACAGGGTGCTGGTCCGCCGGTGTCGGTGCGCCACCGGTTCCCGCCGCCCTGCGGGGGCGGGCCGGTCCCCCGGCACCCCGAGGCCGGCCGGTCCGGAGCTGGCGCCCCGGGGCTTCGCCCCTCCCCCTCGGGAGCGCGGCCGAGGCCGACTCCGGACGTGACGAGCCATCGCCGCTCGCCCGGTCCGCGGTGCGCCAGCTCCCCCGCCCCGTGGTCCCGGCGGTTTCCCCAGGTCGGAGCGCGGGTGGACCGGCTGGGTGACCCGAGCGGGGCGCTGGGTTCCGCCCCGGGCGCGAGCGCGGTAGCGGATCTTGTCGAAACGCTTAAACTGAGCATACTTTTGCGCGCAAAATGGCAAAGTAGCGGCCGAAATCTGGGCCGAACGAGTGAAAACCTGGGATCTTGATCGCCCGAAGGGGTTGACCAGTGATGTGTACCACCTTACTTTGATGAACCACCCAACGAAGTGAGGTTGCTGTGCGGAACGGTCACGTGCCGCCGGCCGATCAGGCCGGCCTGCGCCGAGCGAACCTCGCGTTGGTCGTGCGGACCCTGCGTGAACACGGCCAGCAGTCCCGGGCGCAGCTGTCCGCCCTCAGCGGGCTGAGCAAGGCGACCGTCTCCAACCTCGTGAGCGAACTCGAGTCCCGCCGCCTGGTGCGGGCGGCAGGGTTGACCGCCGGCCGGCAGGGACGCCCTGGGCAGCTGGTGGAGCTGTCGCCGGGGTCGGTGTGCGGCATCGGCCTCGAGATCAACCTCGAGTACCTGCGAGCCACGGTGCTCGACCTCGCGGGAACGGTCATCACCGAGCAGCTGGTGCCCCTCCGGGTGGTGGAACTCGGCCCGCAACGGTGCCTGGACCAGCTCGCTGAACTCGCCAGGTCGATGCTCGCCACGGTCGCCGCCGTCGGCGCGTGGCCCGCCGGCATCACCGTCGCCGTCCCCGGGCTGGTGGACACCCAGGCCGGCGTGGTGCGGTTCGCCCCGAACCTCCGCTGGCGGCAGATCGCCCTCGTCGACGGGCTCGCCGCCCGCGTCGACTTCCCGCTCGAACGGTGCGCGGTGGACAACGACGCCAACCTCGCCGCCCTCGCCGAGCACACCAGTGGTGCCGCCAGTGGCACCGCCGACCTGCTCTGCATCGTCGGCAGCAGCGGAGTGGGGGCGGGCCTCCTCGCGGCGGGGGTGCCCGTGCGCGGCGCGTCCGGCTTCGCCGGGGAGGTCGGCCACCTCTCGCTCGACCCGCTCGGCCCGTCCTGCCCCTGCGGAAACCGGGGCTGCTGGGAGCGGCAGATCGACCTGGGCACGCTCCTCGAGGTGATGTCCAGCCCGGACGACCCGGTGCGGGATCCCAGCCTCGCGGTGTCCGACCGGTTGCGCATCATCCGGGGCCGCGCCGAGGCCGGTGACCGCCGCACCCTCGACGCCCTCCAGCAGGTCGGGGACGCCCTGGGGGTCGGCCTCGCCCTGCTGATCAACGTCCTCAACCCCGCGGCCGTCGTGCTCGGCGGCTACTTCGCGGAGCTGTACGAGTGGCTGGTCGAGCACGCCCGCATCCAGATCGCCTCCCGGGTCCTCTCCCCCGAGGCCGCCCGAGCGGCGATCCTGCCGTCCACCCTCGGGTTCACCGCCGCCATCCGAGGCGGGGCGCAGCACGCGATGCGGACGGTGATGGACAACCCCACCCTCGCCCCGGTGGTGGCGAGCGAACCGACGGAGGCACCGGCATGAGCCGAACCGACGGGCCCACGGGGCCGCGCGCCACCGGCCAGGAGGAGACCGGCGAGGTGCTGCTGCGCATGGAGGGGATCGTCAAGGTGTTCCCCGGGGTGCGGGCGTTGGACGGAGTGGACCTGGAGGTGCGGCGCGGCGAGGTGCACTGCCTGCTCGGCCAGAACGGAGCGGGGAAGTCCACCCTCATCAAGGTCCTCGCCGGCGCGCACCAACCCGACGAGGGGGTCATCACCTGGCGGGGGACCGAGGCCAGGCTGCCGTCACCGGTCGCCGCCCTCCGGCTCGGCGTGGCCACCATGTACCAGGAGCTGGACCTGGTCCCCGACCTGTCGGTGGCCGACAACATCTTCCTCGGCCACTGGCGGTCCCGCTGGGGGTTCACCCGCGCCCGCACGGCGGCGGCGGAGGCCACCCGGTTGCTCACCCGCCTCGGTCACCCCGAGATCCGCCCGCACCGCGAGGTCGGCAGCCTGTCCGCCGCCGGGCAGCAACTGGTGTCGATGGCCAGGGCACTGGCCCACGACGCGGGGCTCATCGTCATGGACGAGCCGACGGCGGCGCTCGCCGCCGACGAGACGGAGAACCTGTTCCGGGTCGTGGAGGACCTCACCGCGTCCGGAGTGGCCGTCGTCTACATCTCGCACCGCATGGAGGAGCTCCGGCGCATCGGTGACCGCATCACCGTGATCAAGGACGGGCGCACCGTCGCCAGGAACCTCGACGCGAGGACGACGCCGACCTCGGAGCTGGTGTCCCTGATGACGGGTCGTCGGGTCGACGCGGCCTTCCCCCGGCGGGAGGAGCACACCGCCGACGACTCGGTGGAGGCGCTTCGGGTGGAGGGGCTCACCCGCCGGGGCGAGTTCAGGGACATCGACTTCACCCTGCACGCCGGCGAGGTCCTCGGCATCGCGGGGCTCGTGGGCGCGGGGCGCAGCGAGATCCTGGAGACGGTCTTCGGGGCGAGGAAACCCGACAGCGGCCGGGTCCTGGTGCACGGTCAGCCGCTCCGGCCGGGCAGCGTCCCGGCAGCCGTGCGCGCCGGTATCGGACTGGCGCCCGAGGAGCGGAAGAGCCAGGCACTCCTGCTCGACCTCCCCGTCGCCCACAACGTGACCCTGGCCAGTCTCCCGGAGTACAGCCGCTTCGGGTTCTCCCAGCGCGCCAGGGAGATCGACGACGCCACGGAGAAGCTGCGGGAGCTGGACCTGCGACCGGCGGACCCCCGGCGCCTCATCCGAACGCTCTCCGGTGGCAACCAGCAGAAGGCCGTGGTGGCCCGTTGGTTGGTGCACGGCTGCCGCATCCTCCTGCTCGACGAACCGACCAGGGGAGTCGACGTGGGTGCCCGCAGCGAGCTGTACCGGCTGATCCGCGAGCTCGCCGCCGGCGGCGTCGCGGTCGTCGTGGTCTCCAGCGAGGTCCCGGAGGTGCTCGGCCTGGCTGATCGGGTGCTGGTGCTGCGGGATGGCGACATCGTCCACGAGGCGCCCGCCGACGAGCTGACCGAGGCCGACGTGCTTGATCTGGTGATGGAAGGGAGTGCGGCGTGACCGACGACAAGCCGGGCTCGGTGCTCGGCGCCGGCAGCGCCGAGGGCGGGTCCCCGAACGAGACTGCGGGCTCTCCGAGCTCCGCCGGTGGAACCGGCGGAGACGGGCGGTCCGCACCGCAGCCCACCGCCCCCGCCGCCACGAAGGGCGGTGGGCTGCGTCTGGACGTCCGGCTCACGGGACTGTTCGCGGTGCTGGTCCTGTTGTGCGTCGTCGGGTACCTGACCCGGCCGGACGCGTTCCTCACCGAGGGGAACCTGTCCACGATCCTCCGGCTCGCCGCCGCCATCGGCGTGGTCAGCGTGGGCATGACCTTCGTCATCACCACCGCCGGGATCGACCTCTCGGTGGGATCGATGGTCGCGCTCGCCAGCGTGTGGATGACGACGGTGGCCACCCAGTCCTACGGGGTGGGGGTGATGGTGCTCTGCGCCCTCCTGGTGGGACTGGGCGCCGGCCTGGTCAACGGGCTGCTGATCGCCTACGGCAGGGTCGTGCCCTTCATCGCCACCCTCGCGATGATGGTGGCGGCCCGGGGCCTGGCCGAACGCATCAGCGGCCGGCAGACGCAGGTGATCAGGGAGACCGCGTTCCTGGACTTCTTCCGGGGCAGCTTCCTGGGGATCCCGGTCCTGGTCTGGATGTTCCTGCTGGTCTTCGCGGCCGGCTGGGTCCTGCTGAACCGCACCACCTTCGGCCGGCGCACCTTCGCCGTCGGGGGGAACCCCGAGGCCGCCCGCCTCGCCGGCATCAACGTGAAGCGGCACGTGGCCATGGTCTACGGGCTCGCCGGCCTGTGCTGCGGCATCGCCGCCATCATGGTCGCCGCCAGGACGACCTCGGGCGCGTCCACCAACGGCCTCTACTACGAGCTCGACGCCATCGCGGCCGTCGTGATCGGCGGCACCCTGTTGACCGGTGGCCGGGGCAGCCTCCTCGGCACCCTCATCGGCGTGCTGATCTTCACGGTGCTCAGCAACATCTTCACGCTGAACAACCTGGAGACCGACATCCAGAACATCGCCAAGGGCGTGATCATCGTGGTGGCCGTGCTGTTGCAGTACCGCACCATGAACCACCCCCGAACGACCTAGCACCGCGATTCGTCGCCGGGGCGGTCACCGCCGCCCGTCCCGGCGAGGTCCGCCGGCGACGAACGCCGGCGGGCCCGTGAGCCGTCGGCGGCCAACACACCCCAGGTCCGCCGCCGCCCAGTCCGGCGGTCCACGTCTCGTGCTCGGGAGTCCTCGATGTCAAGACAGCCACTCTTCGCCCGCCGCCGCTTCCTGCTCGGTGGCACCGCCCTCGGCGCGGGGGTCGTCCTGTCCGCCTGCACCTCCAACGACGTCGCCCAGGAGGCGCCGCAGAACGTCAACGTCGGCGCCGGCGACAACGCCGAACCCGGGCCCGAGGTCACGATCGGTTTCTCCGCGCCGGCGGCGGACCACGGGTGGATGGCGGCCATGACCGCCTACGCGAGGTCGCAGGCCGAGGCGTTCGAGGACGTCACCTTCACCGCCACCGAGGGCACCAACGACTCCAGCCAGCAGATCGCGCAGATCGAGACCCTCATCAACGACGGCGTCGACGTCCTCGTCATCCTGCCGCACGACGGAGCGCAGCTCACCTCGGTCGGCCAGCAGGCGATGGACGCCGGCATCCCCGTGGTGAACGTGGACCGGGTCTTCGACAGCCCGCTGGCCTACCGCTGCTGGATCGGCGGCGACAACTACCGGATGGGCGTCAACGCCGGTGACTACATCGCCGAGCAGATGCGGGAGCAGGGCAAGGACGACCCGGTGATCGCCGAGGTCGCGGGTATCGACTCCCTGCCGCTGACCCAGGAACGCAGCCAGGGGTTCGCCGACGCGCTCGCCCGGCACGGCTTCGAGGTCTCGCACCGGGTGGCCGCCGAGTTCACGGTGGAGAGCGGGGAGCGGCAGACCTCCAACCTGCTCCAGTCCGCCAGCTCGCTCGACGCGCTGTGGAACCACGACGACGACCAGGGCATCGGTGTGCTCGCCGCCATCGAGAACGCCGGGCGCGACGAGTTCATCATGGTCGGCGGTGCGGGCTCACTGGACATGATGGACCGGATCGAGTCGGGCGAGAGCGTCGTCAAGGCCACGGTCCTCTACAGCCCGTCGATGTGCGCCTCGGCGATCTCGCTGGCCCGCCTCCTCGGACAGGCCAAGGGCCTCGGGGACATGGCCGAGCACGAGATCCCGGCGTCCATCACCACCTACTCGGCAGTGGTCACCAGCGACAACGTCGCGGAGTACCGGGACGTGGGCTTCGCGTCCTGACCGGGGCGGTCCGCGCGCGGGCGCGGCTCCGTCCCGGACGGCACCAGCCGGCCACCACCGGCGGAGGCCAGCACGGTAGTCCTCCCGGCCACGCCGAGATCGTGAGGACATCGAGAAGGTGAGGGATCACAGCATGGCAGCCAGCGAGACGATCGGCGTCGGGATGGCGGGGTACTCCTTCATGGGTGCCGTCCACTCCCAGGCCTGGCGCACCGTCCACCGGTTCTTCGACGTGCCGGTAGTACCGGAACTCGTGGCACTCGCGGGCCGTGATCAGGCCAGGACCGAGGCCGCCGCCGCCCGGATGGGGTGGTCGGCCGTGGAGACCGACTGGCGGCGGTTGGTCGAGCGGGACGACATCGGCCTGGTCGACATCTGCACGCCGGGGGACACCCACGCCGAGATCGCGATCGCCGCGCTGGACGCCGGCAAACACGTCCTCTGCGAGAAACCACTGGCCAACACCGTGGACGAGGCGGAGGCGATGGTGGCCGCGGCGGAGCGGGCCTCGGCCTCCGGGGTCCGTTCCATGGTCGCCTTCAACTACCGGCGGGTACCGGCCCTCGCGTTGGCGCGCGAGCTGGTCGCGAACGGCCGCCTCGGCACCGTGCGGCACGTGCGCGCCGTCTACCTCCAGGACTGGCTCACCGACGAGAACTCCCCGCTGACCTGGCGCCTCGACCGCACCAAGGCCGGAGCGGGCGCGCTCGGCGACATCGGCTCGCACATCATCGACGCGAGCCAGTACGTCACGGGGCAGACGATCACCGGTGTCTCGGCCATCACCGAGACCTTCGTCCGCCGCCGGCCGGTGGCCACCTCCTCGGCGGGGCTGTCCGCCTCGGCCGGCACCGAGTACGGGGACGTCACCGTCGACGACGCGGCCCTCTTCCTCGCGCGCTTCACGGGCGGCGCCGTCGCCACCTTCGAGGCGACCCGGTTCGCGGCGGGCCGGAAGAACGCGATGCGACTGGAGGTGAACGGGTCGCGCGGCAGCCTCGCGTTCGACTTCGAGTCGATGAACGAACTGTGGCTGCACGAGGAGGACATCGACGCGGCCGAAGGCGGCTTCCGCCGGATCCTCGTCACCGAGGCCACCCATCCCTACCTCGGCGCCTGGTGGCCGCCCGGGCACGGACTCGGCTACGAGCACACCTTCACCCACGAGGCCGCGGACTTCCTCACGGCGGTGGGCACGGGGACCGAGCCGGAGCCGAGCTTCGCCGAGGGCCTGCGGGTGCAGCGGGTGCTGCGGGCGGTGGAGGAGAGCGCCGCCGCCGACTCCCGCTGGACCGCGGTGCCGTAGTCGACCACGAGACCAGCCGGCCGAGCAGGTCGGCGAGAACGCTTCCGCCCGGCTCCGCGAGGGAGCCGGGCCGGAGACCAGGAGCCCCGGCGGCTCCACGGAACACCTGCCCCGGCCGCCACCGGGAGGGTGGGTTCACACCGCGACGGGGAAGCGCAACAAGGAGGTTGTCACTCAACGTCGAGTAGTCCCCGGCTCGTCGAGAACGCGCAGTTGTTCGGGCGACGAACCTTGGTGAGAACAGGAGAAACATACCAGTGCGACGATCATTACGGGGGCGCGGCGGGAGTTCCGCGACCACCGGGCACAGAACCAGATTCGGGGGCACGGCGGCCCGTGCCGGCATCCTGTCGCTGGCGCTGCTGACCGCGCTGGGTGGCAGCGCGATGGCCGCGGCCCCGGTCGCGGTGGCAGCCGACCAGCCGGCCGAGGCGGGCTCGGCCGCGAACACGTTCCAGCCCAAACCCCCCATCGGTTTCCCGGTCTTCGACGAGGACGAGCACGACCACCCGGGCGACGACCACGAGCACGACGACCACTTCCACGCGTTGGTCTTCTCCAAGACCGCCGGGTTCCGGCACGACTCCATCGAGGCCGGCGTCGCCGCCATCGAGGAGCTCGGCGCGGAACACGGCTTCCACGTGGACCACACCGAGGACGCGGCCGACTTCACCGAGGAGAACCTGGGGCACTACGACGTCGTCGTCTGGCTCTCCACCACCGGTGACGTCCTCAACGACGAGCAGCAGGCCGCCTTCGAGAGCTACATCCAGGGCGGCGGCGGCTACGCGGGCGTGCACGCCGCGTCGGACACCGAGTACGACTGGCCGTGGTACGGCGAGCTGGTGGGCGCCTACTTCGACTCCCACCCGCACATCCAGGAGGCGACGACGGTCGTCACCGACCACGTCCACCCCTCCACCGCCCACCTCGACGAGGAGTGGGTGCGGACCGACGAGTGGTACAACTTCCAGGAGAACCCGCGTGGCGACGTGCACGTCCTGGCGGCCCTCGACGAGGACAGCTACGACGCCGGCAGCGGTGCGATGGGCCACGACCACCCGATCGCCTGGTGCCAGGAGTTCGACGGCGGCCGTTCCTGGTACACCGGCGGTGGCCACACCATCGAGTCGTTCTCCGAGCCCGCGTTCCTGGAACACCTGCTCGGTGGCCTGCGCACGGCCGCCGGGGTCGTCGACGCCGACTGCAAGGCGACCGTCGACTCCTCCTTCGACCAGGTGACCCTGGCCAAGGGCGCGGACCAGGCCGGTGAGCCGATGGCGCTGACCGTGCTGCCGGACCGCAGCGTGCTGCACACGGCCCGCGACGGCCGGGTGTTCCACACCACGGCGGACGGCCTGAACCAGCTGGCTGGTCGCATTCCCGTCTACGACCACGACGAGGACGGCCTCCAGGGCATCGCCGTGGACCCGGACTTCGAGGACAACCGCTGGGTCTACCTCTACTACTCCCCGGAACTGGACACCCCGCCGGGTGAGGCGCCGGAGAACGGCACCGCGGAGGACTTCGCCCCGTTCATCGGGCACAACACGCTCTCCCGTTTCAAGCTCACCGAGGACAACACCCTCGACCTGGACAGCGAGCAGGAGATCCTGCATGTCGAGGCTGACCGGGGCATCTGCTGCCACGCCGGCGGTGAGATCGACTTCGACTCCGAGGGCAACCTCTACCTGTCCACCGGGGACGACACCAACCCCTTCGCCTCCAGCAACTACACGCCCATCGACATCCGCCCCGACCGCAACCCGGCCTTCGACGCGCAGCGTTCCTCGGCCAACACCAACGACCTGCGGGGCAAGCTGCTGCGGATCACCGTCCAGGAGGACGGCAGCTACACCATCCCGGAGGGCAACCTCTTCGAACCGGGGACGGACAAGACCCGGCCGGAGATCTACGCCATGGGCTTCCGGAACCCGTTCCGGTTCGCCATCGACCGGGAGACCGACTGGATCTACCTGGGTGACTACGGTCCCGACGCGGGCTCGGCTGACCCGAACCGGGGGCCGGAGGGCCTGGTCGAGTTCAACCTGATCAAGGAGCCGGGCAACTACGGGTGGCCCTACTGCCACGGCGACAACCAGGCCTACAACGAGTACGACTTCGCCACCGGCGAGTCCGGGCCGAAGTTCGACTGCGACAACCCGGTCAACAACAGCCCGAACAACACGGGCCTGACCGAGCTGCCGCCGTCGGTGCCGGCCTGGATCGAGTACAGCGGCGGCTCGCTGCCGGCCTTCGGCTCGGGCAGTGAGTCCCCGATGGGGGGGCCGACCTACCGGTACGACCCCGAGCTGGAGTCCGACACCAAGTTCCCCGAGTACTACGACGGCAAGAACTTCGCCTACGAGTGGGGACGTGGCTGGATCAAGGAACTCCACCACGACGCCGAGGGCAACCTGCTCAAGATCAACCCGTTCTTCGACTCGATGGACCTCGTCCAGCCGATGAACATCGAGTTCGGACCGGACGGTTCGCTGTACGTGCTCGACTACGGCAGCGAGTGGTTCGGCGGTTCGGACGACTCGGCGCTCTACCGGATCGACTACACCGGTGGCGAGCGGACCCCGGTGGCCAACATCAGCGCCAGCGTCACCTCGGGCCACGCGCCGCTGACCGTCGAGTTCGACTCGGCCGGCTCGGTCGACCCGGCCGGCGGCGAGCTGGCCTTCGAGTGGGAGTTCGGTGACGGCGCGACCGCCACCGGCGCCACGGCGGAGCACACCTACACGGAGGAGGGCGTCTACACCGCCCGGCTGCGCGCCACCAACGACGACGAGCGGGTCGGCACCGCGGCGGTCTCCATCTCGGTGGGCAACACCGCCCCCGTGGTGGAACTGCACGCCCCGGTGCACGGCGGTGTCTTCGCCTTCGGTGAGCGGGTGCCCTTCGAGGTGACGGTCACCGACCCCGAGGACGGCGAGATCGACTGCTCCAGGGTCGTCGTCGAGTACATCCTCGGGCACGACAGCCACGGTCACCCGCTGACCCGGGTCAACGGCTGCAGCGGGCTCATCGAGACCCCCGGCGAGGGTGGGCACGGCGACGACGCGAACGTCTTCGGCATCATCAACGCCAGCTACACCGACAACGGTGCCGGTGACCTGCCCCCGCTGACGGGGTCCGACGAGGTCGTCCTCCAGCTGAAGAACAAGCAGGCCGAGTTCTTCACCGACAGCGAGGGCGTCACGGTGCTCAGCAAGGAGGGCGCCGGCGGCGGCCGGGTCGTGGGCGACATCCACGACGGCGACTGGATCTCCGTCGACCCGGTGAACCTGCACCAGGTCGACCAGATCGGTTTCCGGATCGCCTCCGGTGGCATCGGCGGCACCATCGAGGTGCGGGTCGGTGCGCCCGACGGTGAGGTGATCAGCAGCGTCGACGTGCCCAACACCGGAGGCTGGGAGAACTTCGAGACCGTCGGCCCGGTCGACATCACCGACCCTGGCGGCACGAACGCGTTGTACTTCGTGTTCACCGGGGACGGTCCGGAGGCGCTCTTCGACGTCGACATCATCCACTTCCACGGCGACGGCGTCGCCGACCCCGGTGCTGGTCAACCGGGCTGCGAGCCCGCCGAGCCGGAGGAGGGCTACCGCATGCTCTTCGACGGCACCGAGGACAGCCTCGGCGGCTGGAAGCAGGCCGGCCCCGGCGAGTTCGTGCTCCAGGAGGACTGCACCATCCTGTCCACCGGGGGCATGGGCCTGTACTGGTTCGAGGAGGAGTTCGGGGCCTACAGCCTCAAGCTCGACTGGATGATGCCGGGCGACGACAACTCCGGTGTCTTCGTCGGCTTCCCCGACCCGGGTGACGACCCGTGGTTCGCCGTCAACCACGGTTACGAGATCCAGATCGACCCGACCGACGAGCCGGACCGCACCACCGGTGCCATCTACGGCTTCCAGGGCGCCGACCTGGAGGCCCGCGACGAGGCGCTCAACCCCGAGGGGGAGTGGAACAGCTACGAGATCGTGGTCCAGGGGCAGACCATCAAGGTCTACCTCAACGACGTGCTGATCAACGACTTCACCAGCACCCACCCGGACCGCGACCTCACCAGCGGCCACATCGGCCTGCAGAACCACGGTGACGACGACGACGTCTACTTCCGGAACGTCCAGATCCGGGAGATCGTCGACACCGAGGCGCCGACCACCACCCTGAGCACCGACCCGGCCGAGGCCGACGGGGCCGAGGGCTGGTTCGTCACCTCGCCCGAGATCACCCTCGAGGCCAGCGACGAGGGCAGCGGCGTCGCCACCACCGAGTACCGGATCGGTGACGGCGACTGGACCGAGTACACCGAGCCGTTCGCACTGCCCGGTGACGGGGTCCACACCGTGGAGTACCGGTCGACTGACGTGGCCGGCAACATGGAGGACCCGGGCGCCACCGAGATCCGGGTCGACACCACGGCCCCGCTGACCACGGCCGACTTCGCCGACCCGAACGAGGCCGGCTGGCACGACGCGGACGTCGTGGTCGAGCTCGCCGCCGAGGACGGGACGTCCGGGGTGGCCAGGGTGGAGTGGACCCTCGACGGGGAGAACTGGACGGAGTACACCGAAGCCGTCCAGGTCAGCGGCGACGGCGAGCACACCCTGCGGTACCGGGCCGTGGACGTCGCCGGGAACGTCGAGGCGGACAAGGCCGCGACGATCATGATCGACGCGACCGCGCCGACGCTGCTGGTGTCCGGAGTGGCCAACGGCGTCGTCTACGGCAACGCCACCGACCTGGTGCTGTCCTGGCACGCCGAGGACGAGACCTCCGGGATCGACTCGGTGAGCGGCACGCTCAACGGGGAGGCGGTGCTGTCCGGCCGGGTGCTTCCGCTCTACCAGCTGGCCCTGGGCACCCACACGTTGTCGGTCAGCGCGACCGACAACGCCGGTAACACCGCCGAGCAGTCGCTGGTGTTCGCCACCACCACCTCGCTGCGGGACGTCGGTCAGCTCGTCGACAGGTTCCGGCTCACCAACCGGCTGTCGCTGAGCGGGCACGCCGCCCTGGCGGGCCAGCTGACCGCCGCCAGGATCGCCGAGGCGACCGGGGACGAGCTCGGGGCGATCAACGAGCTGCGCGAGTTCGTCGCGTTGGCCGGGGACGCCGAGCTGGTCCGCGACGCCGAGGTGCGCTCGGTGCTGGTGCGGGACGCGGAGGCGATCATCGCCTCCATCGAAGGGGTGGCCGTGCTCGACATGGCCGTCAACGCGGTCGACCGCGACTGACGACCGGCGGTCACCCGCCGTGGTGGCTCATATCCGCCAGCGGATGTGAGCCACCGCACACCCTGCTGTTGGTCGGTGGCGCGGTGCGGTCTCCTCGAACGAGGTCACCAGCGCCGCGCCGCCCCAGCGGACTCGACGGGACGCTCGGCGAGCCGCGTGCGCCGCAAGGAAGGGGTTCGACGATGAACACCACTGGAAGACCGGGGCGTACCGGGTTGTGGCTGATCGGAGCCAGGGGCTCGGTGGCCACCACCGCCGTCAGCGGTCTCGTCGCGCTACGGCACGGCCTGGTCGAGGCCACCGGGTGCGTGACCGAACTGCCCGCGTTCTCCGCGTGCCCCCTGCCCGCCTGGGACGAGGTGGTCGTCGGTGGGCACGACATCGTGAGCACGTGCCTGCCCAAGAAGGCCGAACTGCTCGCCGACGCCGGGCTGCTGCCCCACCGGTTGCTGCCCTCGATCCAGCCCGGCCTGACCGCCGTCGACGCCGAGATCCGGGTCGGGTACGACCCCGCCTCCCACCGGGGAGCGCAGGCCGACGCCGCGCGGCGTCTCGCCGACGACCTCCGGGACTTCGCCGACCGCCACGCGCTCGAGCGGGTCGTCGTGGTCAACGTGTCCTCCACCGAGGCCCCCGTCACGCTCCTGCCCGAACACCGGGACCCCGCCGCGTTGGCCGCCGCGCTGTCCGACCCCGAGCGGGCGCCCCTGCCACCGAGCTCGCTCTCCGCCTACGCGGCGCTCCTCGCCGGTTGCCCCTACGTCGACTTCACCCCGTCCACCGGCATGCGGCTCCCGGCGCTACGGGAGCTGGCGGCGGAGCGCGCACTGCCCTACGCCGGGTCGGACGGCAAGACGGGGGAGACGCTCCTCCGGACGGCGCTCGCGCCCATGTTCACCACCAGGGCACTGCGGGTGCGGTCCTGGGCTGGCACGAACCTGCTCGGCGGGGGGGACGGCGCGACCCTCGCCGACCCCAGGTCCGCGGCCAGCAAGCTGGAGTCCAAGTCCGGGGTGCTGTCCTCCCTGCTCGGCGAGGACGTGACGGCCCCGCTGCACATCGACAACGTGCCGGACCTCGGTGACGTCAAGACCGCCTGGGACCACGTGTCCTTCGAGGGGTTCCTCGGCGCGCGGATGACCATGCAGGTCACGTGGACCGGCTACGACTCCGCGCTGGCCGCTCCGCTCGTGCTGGACCTGACCCGGCTGACCGCCGCCGCGCACGCGGCCGGCCACAGCGGACCGTTGGGCGCGCTGGCCTTCTTCTTCAAGGACCCGGACGGCAACCCCGAGCACGGGCTCGGCGAGCAGTACCGACAACTGCTGAGCTGGGCGAACGATCTCGCGTTCCCGGCGGCGGGGGAGGGGGAGGCCCGATGAGCCCCGCTCCCCGCGACCACCCCACACCCCCCGGGCCCTCGCCCACGGCCCATGCCGCCGACGGGACCGCCGGGGGAGACGCCGCGCCGAGCACCGACGCCGGCGGACGTGGGCGGACGACCAGCATCCCCGCCGAGGGGCCGGCCGGTCCGACCGCACCCGGCTCCGACCCGCGCGGCCGGCCCGGGGACGCCGAGGCCGACCGGGTCGGCGGGGCGGTCCACCCAGCGCGGAAGCCGGTCCACACCGGATCCTCGGAGGACGGCGCGGTGACGCGCCTGCGGACTCTCGCCGAACTCGTCCGCCTGCCCGCCGCGCTCTCGGTCCTCGGTGACACCGCCGTCGGCGCCGCGGCCTCGGGGCGCCCACTGACCGGCCGGCGGCTCGGCCTTCCCCTGTCCTCCGCGGCCCTCTACCTCGCCGGGATGGCGCTGAACGACTGGGCCGACCGCGACCTCGACGCCGTCGAACGACCCGAACGTCCGATCCCCTCCGGCCGGATCAGCCCCGGCGCGGCGCTGGGAGTCGCCACCACCCTCACCGGCGCCGGTCTCGCCCTCGCGGCCCTGGGCGGTGGCCGTGACTCCCTCCGGGTCGCCGTGCCGCTGGCCGCCGCCGTGTGGACCTACGACACGGTGCTCAAGAACACTCCGGCCGCGCCACTGGGGATGGCGGTCTGCCGTGGGCTGGACGTGCTGCTCGGCGCCGGGTCCCGCTCCGCCCGGGCCGCGGCACCGGGCGCGTGGGCGATGGCCGCCCACACCGCCGGTGTCACCACCCTCGCCCAGGGCGAGGTGCACGGCACCAGCCGCGTCGCCGCCGGTTTCGCCCTCACCACCACCGCCGCGTCCGCCGCGCTCGCCGTGCTCGGCCCGGCCCGCGGTGGGTGGCACCGCGCCGGCGCGGTCCTCGCCGCCGGCGGCTACGCCCGCACCGTGGGCGCCGCGCAACTCACCGCCGCCAGGGACACCTCGGCCGCGAACGCCAGGGCCGCCACCGGAGTCGGGATCAGGGGCATGATCCCCCTGCAGGCGGCCCTGGTGGCCAGGAAGGGCTCGCTGGCCGTCGCCTCGGCCCTGGTCGGACTGGTGCCCCTCGGACGGCGACTGGCCAGGCGGGTGAGCCAGACATGACCGGCGTGCGGACCCCTGGTGCCGGCGGCGCCGCCTTCACCCTCGGGTACGGCACCAACGGCTTCGCCAACCACCGGCTCGGCGACGCGCTCCGGGTCATCGCCGACCTCGGCTACGAGGCGGTGGCGCTCACCCTCGACCACCAGCACCTGGACCCCTTCGCCCCGGACCTCGGCGCCCGGGTCGACCGCGTCGCGGCCACCCTCGCCGACCTCGGCCTCCGGGTCGTCGTGGAGACGGGCGCCCGGTACCTGCTCGACCCGTGGCGCAAACACCACCCGACCCTCGTGTCCGCCGACGCCGCGCCCCGGGTCGACTTCCTCAGGCGCGCGTTGCGCGTCGCCGAGGGCCTGGGCGCGGACTGCGTCTCCTGCTGGTCGGGCGTCGCCGAACCCGGCACCGGGGAACCGCAACCGCCAGGTGCCGGCGAACCAGCCGGGCCGGGCGCCGCCGCACCGGGAGACCTCGCCTGGCGGCGCCTGCGCGACAACCTCCGGCCCGTCCTCGTCGAGGCGGAACGCCGCTCCACCCCCCTCGCCCTGGAACCGGAGCCCGGACACCGGGTGTGGAACCTGGACCAGGCGCTCGCCCTGCGCACCGGACTCGGCGAACCGGAGTGGCTGCGGATCACCCTCGACGTCGGACACTGCGTCGCCGTCGAGCCGGACAGCGCGGCCGACTGCGTCCGCCGGGCCGGACCGCTGCTGGCGAACGTGCAACTCGACGACATGCTGCCCGGGGTCCACGAACACCTGGAGTTCGGCGAGGGACGGCTGGACCTTCCCGCCACCCTGGCCGCGCTCACCGAGATCGGGTACGCGGGCATCGCCGCCGTCGAGCTGCCCCGCCACTCCCACGGCGCCCCGGACACCGCGCGCCGCGCACTGGCGGCTCTCACGGCGGCGCTCCCCACCAGCACCGGGCCGTCCGCACGGGACCGGCGCGAGCCCAACGACGGGAGGTCGACATGACCGGGCAGGACCACGCGGAAACCTGGCTGACCGAGGCCGTCCGCCGCGTCACCGGCAGCCCAACGGCCGTCCGCTCCCTCTTCCCCGCCGTCGGCCGGGAGGTCGGGCGCGCGGCGCTGCGACCGGAGGAGGACCCGGGTGGTCTGGTGCACGGCACGGTGGACGACCAGGCCAGGGTCCTGATCGTCTCGGCGTTGGTCTCCAGCCTGGCCGACGAGCCGGAGGCGCTCGCCAGGGAGCTGCGGGAGCTGTACCGCTACGGCGACGACGCCGAGAAGCGGGGCCTGCTGCGGGGCCTCGTGGCGGTCGCGGACCGGGCCCCGGACCCCGCCGACCCGGTCATCGCGGCCGGTCTGCTCGCCGTGCGGGACGCGCTGCGCGCCAACGACGTGCGGCTGGTCGCCGCGGCGATGGGGCCGTTCGCCTCGGCCCACCTCGACGACCACTCCTGGCGGCACGGGGTGCTGAAGTGCCTGTTCGTGGAGGTGCCGCTCGCCGCCGTCGCCGAGCTCCCCAGACGTACCGACGCCGAGCTGCTGCGGATGGTCGCCGACTACGCCGCCGAACGACGCGCAGCGGGCCGGGTGGTCCCCGCCGACGCCGAGGCGCTGCTGGCCACCGGCGGGGGCCGGCCCCCGGCTGGCCCCCGCCCGGGGGAGGACACCGGAGCAGGAGGGCGACCGCCGGAGCGGGCCCGACCGACCGACGCCGCCGACCCCGGAGAGGAAGCCTGACCGATGCGCATCTTCGACCCGCACATCCACATGACCTCCCGTACCACCGACGACTACGAGGCGATGTACGCGGCCGGGGTCCGGGCCCTGGTGGAGCCCGCGTTCTGGCTGGGACAGCCGCGCACCAACGTCGGTTCCTTCACCGACTACTTCGACGGGCTGATCGGCTGGGAACGGTTCCGGGCGGCCCAGTTCGGCATCCGCCACCACTGCACCATCGCGCTCAACCCCAAGGAGGCCAACGACCCGAGGTGCGTCGAGGTGCTCGACGTCCTGCCCCGCTACCTCGCCAAGGACGGTGTCGTCGCCGTCGGTGAGGTCGGCTACGACTCGATGACGCCGGAGGAGGACCGGGTCCTGGCCCACCAGCTGGAGCTGGCCAGGGAACACCGGTTGCCCGTGATGGTGCACACCCCGCACCGGGACAAGCTCGCCGGTACCCGCCGCACCCTCGACGTGGTCCGGGAGTCGGGTCTCGACCCCGAGATGGTCGTGGTCGACCACCTCAACGAGGTCACGGTGGAGCTGGTGGCCGACTCGGGGTGCTGGATGGGTTTCTCCATCTACCCGGACACGAAGATGGACGAGCACCGCATGGTCGAGATCCTCCGCCGGTACGGCCCCGACCGGAAGCTCGTGAACTCCGCGGCCGACTGGGGCCGGTCCGACCCCCTCAAGACGGCGAGGACGGGCGAGGCGATGCGCGCGGCGGGCTTCGCCGAGGGCCTGGTGTCCACCGTGCTCTGGGACAACCCGGTGGCCTTCTACGGGCAGAGCGGCCGCCTCGTGCTCGACCCCCTCCCCGGTTTCACCGGCGACTCCGCGACGTTCTCCGGGAACTCCGTCCTGCGCGGGGCCCGAGCCGACGCGGCCAGCGCCCCGGCCGGAGGGGGCGCGGTCTGAGGATGGTGTTGTCCTACTGCACCAACGTGCACCCCGCCGAGGACCTGCCGGGAATCCTCGCCCAACTGGACCGGTACGCCGGACCGGTGCGCGACCGACTGGGGCAGGACCGGCTCGGCGTCGGGCTGTGGCTGGCCGCGGAGGTGGCCGGCCACCTCGCCGCCGACCCGGCCCGCCTGACCCGGCTGCGGGCCGAGCTCGACGCCCGGGGCCTCGACGTGGTCACCCTCAACGCCTTCCCCTACGGGGGTTTCCACGACGCGGTCGTCAAGCACCAGGTCTTCGCACCGCCGTGGACCGACCCCCGCCGTCTGCGGTACACCCTGGACTGCGCCCGGGTGCTCGCCGCCCTGGTGCCCGCCGACGCCGGCCACGGCAGCATCTCCACCCTCCCCCTCGGCTGGCGGGAACCGTGGTCCGAGCAGGACGACGCCGTGGCCACCGCCGCCTTCGTCGAACTCACGACCCGGCTGCGGGAGTTGGCCGGTGAGGCACCCCCGATCAGGATCGCGGTCGAACCGGAACCCGGTTCCCGCCTCGACGCCGTGTCCGACGCGGTGCGCTGGCTCGCCGGCCGGGTTGACCCCGCCCACGTCGGCCTGTGCCTGGACACCTGCCACCTCGCCGTGTCCTGGGCGGAGCCCGCCGCGGCGGTCCGCGCGATCGGGGCGGCCGGGCTCGACGTCGTCAAGGTCCAGGTCTCGGCCGCCCTGGAGGTCCCGAACCCGGCCGCCCCCGGGACGAGGAGCGCGTTGGCCGCCTTCGCGGAACCCCGCTACCTGCACCAGGTCCGGGAGCGCACCGGCGACGGCCGGGTGCTCCGCGTCGACGACCTGCCCGCCGCGTTCACCGAGCTGCCGGCCGAAGGGCCGTGGCGGGTGCACTTCCACGTGCCGCTGCACGCCACCCCGGCGCCGCCGCTCGCCTCGACCACCCCCGTGCTGCTGGCCGCGACCGCCGCGCTCGACGAGCTCCCCCAGTCGCACCCTCCCCACCTCGAGGTGGAGACCTACACCTGGGGCGTGCTGCCGTCCACCGCGCTCGGGGGCGGCCGACCGGATCGTCCGACCGGGGTGTCGTCGAGCGGTCACGACCTGGTGGAGGGCATCGCCGCCGAGCTCGACTGGGCACGGGACAACCTGATCCGCGCCCCGCACCGCGCACCACGCCGGACACCGCCGTCCGGAGAACCCAAGGAGGCCGCCTGGTGAAGCCGCTCATCGTCCTCAACGTGGTGGGACTGACCCCACGGCTGCTGGAGCACATGCCCGGGCTGTCCAGACTGGCCAGGCGCGGCTGGCAGGCGGAACTGGGGACGGTGTTGCCCGCCGTCACGTGCAGCGCGCAGAGCACCTTCCTCACCGGGCTGATGCCCGCCGAGCACGGGGTGGTCGGGAACGGCTGGTACTTCCGGGACCTCGGCGAGGTGCACCTGTGGCGGCAGCACAACCGCCTGGTGCACGGGGAGAAGGTCTGGGAGACCGCGCGGCGACTGCGCTCCGGCTACCGCACCGCGAACATCTGCTGGTGGTACGCGATGGGCGCCACCACCGACCTGCTGGTCACCCCGAGGCCCGTCTACCACGCCGACGGCAGGAAGTCCCCGGACTGCTACACCCGGCCGCCCTCGCTGCACGACGAGCTGTCCTCGGACCTCGGGGACTTCCCGCTGTTCCACTACTGGGGGCCCACGGCCTCCATCGACTCCAGCCGCTGGATCGTCGGCGCCGCCCGCCGGGTCCTGGCCCGGCACGCCCCGGACCTGATGACCGTCTACGTCCCGCACCTGGACTACGACCTGCAACGGTTCGGCCCCGACTCCTCGGAGGCCGTCATCGCCGCGGGCGCGGTGGACGACGTGCTCGCCCCGCTGCTGCGCGACGCCGAGGAAGCCGAGGCGACCGTGCTCGTGCTCAGCGAGTACGGCATCACCTCCGTCCGCCGGCCGGTGGACGTCAACCGGGCGCTGCGCCGCGAGGGCCTGCTGGAGGTCTACCGGCAGGCCGGCATGGAGTACCTCGACCCGTGGGCGTCCCGCGCCTTCGCCGTCGCCGACCACCAGGTGGCCCACGTCTACGTCGCCGATCCGGCGGACCAGCCCAGGGTGCGCCGCCTGCTGTCCGAGCTGCCGGGCGTGGACGAGGTCCTGGACCGGGAGGAACAGGCGCGGTACGGGATCGACCACCCGAGGGCGGGGGAACTCGTCGTGGTCGCCGAACCCGACTCCTGGTTCACCTACTACTACTGGTTGAACGACGACCGGGCACCGGACTTCGCCAGGGGGGTCGACATCCACCGCAAGCCAGGTTACGACCCGGCCGAGCTCTTCCTGGACCCGAAGGATCCGCTGGTGAAGGCGAAGGCGGCGGGCAACCTGATCAGGAAGAAGGTCGGCCTGCGCTACGCGATGAACGTGGTGCCCCTCGACCCGTCCCCGGTCAGCGGTTCGCACGGCCGCCTCCCGGACAGCCCGCTCGACGGACCCGTCCTGCTCTGCTCCGGTGGGCCGGCACCGGAGGCGGCGGAGCGGGGCGCCCGGGTCGCCGCCACCGACGTCCGGGACGTGATGCTGCGCCTCCAGGGCCTCGACGGCGGGCCGAAGACGCGGTGGCCGCTCGGCTCGGTTCCCGGTCTCAACGCGGATTGATCCCGATTGGCAGGTGATTTCGGCGGGCCAGGAGCGGCAGACTCGACGGCGTCGGATCTACACGGTGTCTCAGCGAGCACGACGGCTGATCACACGACGGAGGATTACTGATGCGCGCGACGTCCCGCAGCCTGCTGGCGGTTCCGCTCCTGTTCCTGCTGATCGCACTCGGCGCCGCCCCGGCCGCGCTGGCGGACCCACTGCCCTCGGCGACGGGCACCGCCGGTCCCGCCCTGTTGGCGGCTGGG
>NZ_AGVX02000084.1 GCF_000239155.1 Actinoalloteichus spitiensis RMV-1378 | reverse complement strand
GGGTGCCGGGAGCGCTGCCCCCGCCGCCACGCCGGGCGGGCCGGCCGGTCAGGCCCGGGCCAACGGCAACGGCGGCCGTCGACCCGCGCCGCCACCGCCCGCCGAGCAGCCCGCTGTGCCCGCCGCGTTGCGGGGGAAGGGACTGGACGGCCCGGGGCGTCAGCAGCTGAACTACTCGGGCCCCAGTGAGGCCGGTACCCCCGCGAGCCAGGGGGGGCGCGGTGGCGGCCGTTCGGGAGGTGGCGCCGGCAACGCGGGCGGCAACCCGGCCGGTCGGACCCAGGGCGGTAACCGGAAGGACCGCAGGGCGGCCGCCCGGGCCCAGTCGAAGCGCGACCGGCGCGGCTAGCCGGTCTGGACGGCGTCACCGCCGGGCGCCGTCCGTGAGCTGATCGGTGCGCCGTGGTCGGCCGACGAGGTCGAACACGGCGCACCGCCACACCTGCCCCACCCGCCCGAAGCGAGCGATGAGCGCCAACCGGCGATCGCCCAGTGCCACCAGGCCGCTGGCCTCGATCCCCGACCACTCACCTCGCACGTCGAGGACGCGCTGGGCGTGGACCGAGCACAGCCGGTACGGGGCGGCCGGCGGCGCACCGGGGCCCCCGGGGCGGAGTTCGCGGACCAGGGGCGGGGCCAGCACCGCGTGCAGCTGACTGGCGGGCCTGCGGCGCGCGAACACCTCGACGATGACCGTCAGGGCGGGCCGGCCACCCGGTGCGCGAGCTTCTCCTCGGCGTGGGGGCCCCGGGGTAGGACCACCGGCCCCTGGGCGGCCAGAGCCGCCAGACCGCGTCCCGGCCAGCCCGACGCGTCGAGCGCCCCGCCGGGCGGGCACGGTGGCGGCAGCGGACGCAGCGGTGGTTCGAACTCCGGCAGCGGACGGAGGCGCAGGGCGGGCAGGACATCGGCCAGCAGCCGTTCGCCCTCGTCGTGGAGGAGAGCCGGGCTGGGCGGGGCGAGCAGCGGCGCACCGGCGGCGCGGGAACGTTCCACGGGATCTCCCAGGTTGCGGGGACACGGGGCACCTGGCAGATCCCCTGGCACCTCCCCTGCGGTCAGCCCGCCAGGTTTTTCACCTGATCGGGTGTTCGTTCGGGGACGGCGCGGAACGGTCGCGTCTCGCTCCTCGGCGAGGGTGCTGAGCGGGAGCGCATCCGCCGTGCGGCACCGCGAGCGGAGCGAGGTGGACCGGTGGGGGCGGCCCCCTGGAACCGCGCACTACCCTGGACCGCGTGTCACCGGATTCGCTGGTCGGCCTGGTCATGGACGTCGGCGGGGTGCTGACCGATCCCGGTGGGGGGCCGGCCGGCGCTGATCCCCCGCTGCTGGCCGCCGTCCGGCGGCTGCGGCGCCGAGGTGTGCGGACGGCGGTGCTGTCCAACGCCCAGGGGTACCCGTCCGACGTCGGCTGGCGTGCCGACTTCGACGCCGTGGTGGTGTCCGGGGAGATCGGGTGGGGGAAGCCGGACCCGCGCGCGTACCGCCTGGCCGCCGCCCGACTCGGTGTCGCGCCCTCCCGGTGCGTGTTCGTCGACGACCTCCCGCGCAACGTGCGCGGTGCCGTCGCCGTGGGCATGGTCGGAGTGCGCCATGAGACCGTGGCCGCCACCCTCGAGGAGCTGGACGCGCTGTTCCCGGACCGGTGAGGGCCGGCTCCCCGCCCCCGCGGGGGCCCGGCCCGTCGCCCCGCCTCCCTCAGCCGTCGTGCGTGAGGCCCCGGCGCACCAGCTCGAAGCAGAGCACGGCGGCGGCGCTGGCCACGTTGAGCGACTCGACGCCGCCGCTGAGCGGGACACGGGTCCACTTGGTCACCTGCCGGTGCACCTCCACCGAGATCCCGTCCGTCTCGCCACCGAGCACGAAGGCGACCCGCTCCTCGGGCAGGGTCAGGTCGAACAGCGACCGGTGGGCGCTCGCCTGCATGCCCACGACCTGGTAGCCCTCGGCGACGAGTTCCTCGACGGCGCCGGCGGCGGTGGCGCACCGCAGCACCGGCGCGTGGAACGCGATGCCAGCCGACGCCTTCACCACCATCGGGTCGATCGCCGCCACGCCCCGACGGGGCACCACGATGCCCTCGATCCCCGCCGCCGTCGCGGTGCGCAGGATCATGCCGACGTTGGCCGGGGTGGTGATGCCGTCCAACACCAGCACCGTCCTCGGCGCCGGGCCTTCGGAGAGCGCCAGTGACAGCGGACGCATGCGGCGGGCGACGACGTCCGCGAGAACCCCCTGGTCGTGCCGGCCGTTCCCGGCAAGCACCTTCACCCGCTGGGCGGTGGCGCGCTGCACGGGCACTCCGCGGCGCTTGGCCGCCCGCAGGATCTCACCGGCGGAGTCGCCGCTCGCGTTGGTCGCCAGGACGACCTTGTCGACGGTGAGCTCGGGATCCGCCAACGCCTCCAGCACCGGCTTGCGGCCGTACACGGTGACGAAGCGGTCCTTCGGGGAGATCGGGGTCTGCATGGCGTCAGCATCGCAAGCGCGCGGCGCCGGGCAGGGAGCAGGCCTACCCGGAGCGGCCCGGCGACCGGCGGCCGGGTGTGCGAGGGGGCGCCCGCGAACCCGTCCGGTGGCGGGCCGGAGATCCGCGGGGACCGTTGCGGCACCGGTCGCTGTGCCAGGATCGGGGCATGCCCGATCGTCTCTCGGCCCTGGACGCGTCCTTCCTGTACCTGGACGACGCCACCACCCCGATGCACGTGGGCACGGTACTGCTGCTCCAGCTGCCGCGTCGGACGTCCCGCGCCCCCCGTGCCGGGGAGACCGCGTCGGCACCCGCCGCCGAGTACGACTGGTTGGTGTCCCTGATCGAGCAGCGGTTGGCGTTGGTGCCCCGGTACCGGCAGAAGGTGGTGTCCGTGCCGGGCAGGTTGGCCAGACCGGTGTGGGTCGACGACCCGGACTTCGACATCGGGTACCACGTCCGGCGGTCCGCCCTGCCCAGACCCGGCAGCGAGGAGCAGCTGAACGAGCTCGTGGCGAGGCTGATGTCCCGGCCGCTGGACCACTCCCGGCCGCTGTGGGAGATCTACCTGGTGGAGGGGCTGAGCCGCAACCGGGTCGCGGTCATCACCAAGACGCACAACGCGGTCGTCGACGGCGTCGCCGGGGTGGACATCGGCCAGGTCCTCCTCCGGTCGAGCCGTCGTCCTCCCCAGGAGGACCCGGAGCTGTGGATGCCGGAGCCGCAGCCCTCGGGGTCCCAGCTCGTCCTCGACGCGGCGTGGGAGGCGGTCCGGCAGCCGGGTGAGGCCGTGGAGAACGCCCGCCTCGCCGCGCTGGACCTCGCGGCCACGGCGCGGAAACTGGTGGGGGCGGTCACCGGGGTCGCCTCCGCGCTGCGGACGGCGGTGCGGCCGCCGCCGGCCGGGCCGCTCAACGTCGAGATCTCCCGGCAGCGCCGGTACGCGGTCGCCCGCACCTCGCTGGCCGACTACCGGACCGTGCGCCAACGCCACGGCGGCACGGTCAACGACGTGGTGCTCGCCGTCGTGGCCGGCGCGCTCCGCAACTGGTTGCTGTCGAGGGGGGAGGCGGTCAGCGCGTCCACCACCGTCCGGGCGATGGTGCCGCTCTCGGTGCGCGCCGTGGCCGGGGAGGCGTCGGGCCGGGTGACCGAGGGGGCGTGGCACCGGGACCCGGGTGCGGGGCAGGTGTCCGCCTACCTGGTGAACCTCCCCGTCGGGGAGAGCAGCCCGTTGGTGCGGCTGCACCAGGTGAGCCACGAGATGCGGGCACACCAGGAGTCGGGGCAGTCGGTGGCGGCGAACGCGCTGGTCCGGTTGTCGGGGTTCGCTCCGCCCACGTTGCACGCGCTCGGGGCCCGGGCGGCGAACTCCTTCTCCCAACGCCTGTTCAACGTCATGGTGACGAACGTGCCGGGTCCCCAGGTGCCGCTGTACGCGGGAGGGGCGAGAATGCGGGAGATGTTCCCCGTGGTGCCGCTCGCGAAGAACCAGGCGTTGTCGGTGGGAGTGACGTCCTACGATGGCGGCGTCTACTACGGTCTCAACGGCGACCGGGACGCCATGTTCGACGTGGATGTGCTGGCTGGGATGATCAACGAGTCGGTCGAGGAACTGGTCGGGACGGTGGGTGCTGCGTGAGGGTCTACGTTCCGGTCACGGTGACGATGTTGCGGAGCCTGGTCGACACCGGCGAGCTGCGGGCGATCAGCGGGACGGCGTTCGCCCTGACCCCGATGCTGCGGGAGTCCTACGCCTCGGGTTCCACGGACGAACTCGAGTACGCCGCGATGTTGGAGGCGGCCCGTGCCTCGCTCCGGTTGCTCGCGGCGGAGTGGGCGGAGGACCAGAAGACCCCGGCTCGTCGAGGGGTGGTGGCGGCCGATGTCGAGGACGTCCGGCTGCGGCCGGACCTGGACGCCGCGGTCGTCCGACTGCCAGGACCGGTGACCTACGCCCAGGTGGCGGCCGTACACCTCGACGACCCCGCGGCCGAGGACGCGGTGCGCACCGCCGCTGAGGTGGTCGACGCGGCCGACCTGGGCGACGACGACGCGGAGTTCCAGATCGGCGAGGCCGAGGACCACGAGCTCGCCTGGTACGCGCCGCAGGAGCTGCCCTTCCTCCTGGAGTTGATGGAGCCCTGACAGCCGGGCGGTCCCGACCGCCCGAGCGCCAGCCCCCCGGGTCGGGCTCCTCCCGGAGGAGCGCGCCCGTTCGCGGCTCCGCCTGGGCGGCGGGGTCACGGGGCCAGGCTCCGGGCCGATCCGGGGGTGACCGCCCTGGCTGGAGGGGCCGGTTCGCCGCCCACCTCCCCGTACTCCGGGCACCGCCGGGGGATCCCCGGGCGCGCGTCGCGCCGGGTGGACCCGCCCGCTCACGGTCCGCCGGCCGGTCCCGCCGGGGCCGGCCCTGCCGCGACGTGCCGGGTCGGGGGACCGGGGTCCGCGGGCCGGTCGGCGTGCCACCATGGGAGCAGGGACCCAGCAGCACCGGTCGGTGACCAGGAACCCGCGTCCGGTCGCCGGCGCCGCGCCACCAGGCGAGGAGGCGAGTCACTGATGGATGCCGTGACGTCACCACCAACCCCTGACAACGAGCCGGTCCGCTCCTACGCTCCCGGCAGTGACGAGCGGGAGAGCCTGCGACGGAGGCTCGCGGAGCTGGGCGGGGTCCGCCACGAGCTCACGCAGACGATCGGCGGGGTCCAGCGCCTGGCCGGTGGAGAGCCGTTCGAGGTGGTGCGACCGCACGACCACTCCCGCGTTCTGGGCGTCAGCGCTGAGGCGACCCGGGATGACGTGGCGGCAGCGGTGCGCGCTGCCCGGGACGCGGCCGCGTCGTGGGCCGAGATCTCCTACGACGAGCGTGCCGCGGTGTTCCTGCGCGCGGCGGACCTGCTGGCCGGACCCTGGCGGGACACCCTCAACGCCGCGACGATGCTCGGGCAGTCCAAGTCGGTCCAGCAGGCCGAGATCGACGCGGCCTGCGAACTGATCGACTTCCTCCGGTTCAACGTGCACTACGGCCGTCGCATCCTGGCCGAACAACCGAGGTCGGCGCCCGGGACGTGGAACCGGCTCGAGTACCGGCCACTGGACGGGTTCGTAACGGCGATCACCCCGTTCAACTTCACCGCGATCGCGGGCAACCTGCCGACGGCGCCCGCCCTGATGGGCAACACGGTGGTCTGGAAGCCCACCCCCACCCAGCAGCTCGCCGCGCACTTCACCATGCGGTTGCTGGAGGCCGCCGGTCTACCTCCCGGCGTGATCAACCTGGTCACGGGGAGGGGGCAGGCGGTCAGCGAGGTCGCGCTCACCGATCCCGGGCTCGGTGGCCTGCACTTCACCGGATCGACCGGTACGTTCCGGATGCTCTGGCGGACGATCGGCGAGCACCTGGACACCTACCGGGCCTACCCGCGCATCGTCGGGGAGACCGGCGGGAAGGACTTCGTGGTCGCGCACCCCTCCGCCGACCCCGCCGCCCTGGTGACGGCCCTGGTTCGTGGTGCGTTCGAGTACCAGGGGCAGAAGTGTTCGGCCGTGTCCCGCGCCTACCTGCCCCGGGGGCTGTGGACGTCGGGGCTCCGGGACCAGCTGGCGGACGTGACGAGGACGATCCGCTACGGCGACATCACCGACTTCTCGAACTTCGGTGGAGCGGTGATCGACGCCCGCGCCTTCGCCAAGAACCGGGCGCTGTTCGACCGGGTGGCCGACGATCCCTCGGTCGACGTCCTGGTCGGTGGCGGGACGGACGACTCGGTCGGCTACTTCGTCGAGCCCACGGTGCTGGTGGGGACCGACCCGGGGCACGAGGTGTTCGCCACCGAGTACTTCGGCCCGGTCCTCGCCGTCCACGTGTACGAGGACGGCGACTACTCGCGGGTCCTGGACCTCGTCGACGAGGCCAGCACGTACGCGCTGACCGGCGCCGTCTTCGCCACCGACCGCTCTGCCGTGGTGGAGGCGCACCGGCGCCTGCGGTTCACCGCCGGCAACTTCTACGTCAACGACAAGCCCACCGGCTCGGTGGTCAGCCAGCAGCCCTTCGGGGGGTCGCGGTCCTCGGGGACGAACGACAAGGCGGGTTCGGTTTTCAACCTGCTCCGGTGGACCAGTCCGCGCTCGGTCAAGGAGACCTTCGTGCCTCCCACCGACCACCGGTACCCGCACATGGGTTGAGCCGCTCAGGCACCACCACCGGGTGACGGAACGCGGCGTCCCACCGGGTGGCGACCTAGCCTGGGACCGCCGGCAGGATCGTTCGTGACCGGCCCCCGCGCTGGCGAGAACCCTGGAGGACGCCGTGATCCGGATCGCCCGGGTGGTCGGACCAGCCCTGGTCGTCCTGGCGCTCACGGCGTGCGCCGGCGGGTCGGAACCGCTGCGCCACGACTCGCTGCCGGATCTCGCCGCGGCGACGGTGGCCGCCGTCGAGGCGGCGGGCAGCGCGCGGGTGGGCGTCACGGTCGGCCGCGGCGCGGACGTGCCCCCGCTGAGCGGCGACTGCCTGGTGGTCTACGGGGATCGAGACCCCGGGGTCGACTGCTTCGTCCTCGGAGGTACCGAGACCGGTAGCGGCCAGGACCGGTTCCTCGCGGTCGGGGACGGGGTCTTCGTCGAGACGGCGGAGATCGCCCGTGACCCGGGCCGCCCCGCCTGGCACGAGGCTCGTGCCGGCGGGAGGTACGAGACCCTGGCGACCACGGCCGACCAGGTGCGGCGCGCGGTCGCCCTCGTCGACGCCCTGCCGCCCCGGGGTGACCTCGTGGCGGTGGTCGAGGAGGAGGGTGACGACCCCGTGCTGCGGTACACGGTGGAGACCGAACCGGCCTCGGCGCTGGCGGCCGCCCGTGACGAGGCGGAACGTGCCCGCTACCAGGCGCTGGCGGATCTCGGCGTGCGCCGCGTCGTCGTGGACCTCTGGGTGGACGGCGAGGGTCTGCCGACCCGTGCCCAGGTGCGCGCCCTCGCCGCCGGCGGTGACGAGCACGTGACGGAGGCCGCCTTCTCCCGGTGGGGTGAGCGGGTGGTCCTCGAACCGCCCCCGGCGAGCGAGGTCGCGCAGGCGCGACGGTGGTGAAGGCCGCCAGGCCCCGGGGTGGGGTGGGGTTCAGAGGGCGGCGCAGGGAAACGGGCGGGCGCCGGTCCGGCGCCC